>JAAZGM010000294.1 GCA_012511245.1 Methanomicrobiales archaeon
TCGGTCTCCACCTCAAGCACCTCGGTGCCGCCCGGCGTCTCCCGGACGAGGTAGCGCGAGAGGAAGTAGGCCCGGCCCCCATATGGTTTGCCGGTCGCGGACCCGACGAACTTGCAGTGGGGCGGGAAGATCACCGGGACGACCTCCAGTAGGGGGCAAGTCCACCTGCACGGAGGATGGCGACCATCTTCTCCGAGAGCGGACAGACGGGATACCGCACCCCGTCCACCTCCACCCACCCGTTATCGAGGTCGAAGGCGATGCGGGCGCCGTCGGTGCAGGAGACGGCGGCCTCGATGACCGGGAGACCGACGTTGACGGCGTTACGGAAGAATATGCGGGCGAACGATTCCGCGACGACCGCGACGACGCCCGCCTCGCGGAGGGCGACGACCGCCTGCTCGCGGGACGATCCGCACCCCATGTTCCTCCCGGCGACGATGACCGCGCCGCGGATGCGGGGAGCGAGCGTCGGGTCGAGATCCTCGAAGGCGTGCTCCGCCCAGACCGAACGGTCTTTCGTCCGGAGGTAGCGGCCGGCGATGATGACGTCGGTATCGATGTCGTCCCCGAGGCAGACCGCCGGCCCGGTTCCCTGCATCACGCCGCCTCCGGCACGGTTATCACGCCGGTGAGCGCGCTCGCTGCGGCGGTGGCGGCCGACGAGAGGTAGATCTCGCCGCCCACGCCCATCCGGTTCTTGAAGTTCCGGTTGGCGGTGGAGAGGCAGACCTCCCCCTCCCCGAGCACGCCCATATGCGCCCCTAGACACGGCCCGCAACCCGGCGATCCGATGGTGCAGCCCGCATCTACGATATCGGCAAGGATGCCGTCGGCGATCGCCCGGGCAAGCACCGACCGGGACGCGGGGATCACCAGGGTGCGGACGGCAACCTTCTTCCCCCGGACGATGCGGGCGAACCGGGCAAGATCGTCGTAGCGGCCGTTCGTGCAGGTTCCGACAAAGACCTGGTCGATGGGCGTACCCGCGACCTCCTCCGCCTCCCGGACGGTATCCACACGGTGCGGGACTGCGACGAGCGGCACGATATCGTCGAGATCGATCTCGATCGTCCGCTCGTAGCGGCAGTCCTCCGGGACCTGCGGCGATACGGTGGTCCCGTAGTCCGCGAGATGGCGGACGGTGACCGCGTCGGCATAGAAGATCCCGGTCTTTGCCCCCGTCTCGACCGCCATGTTCGAGAGGGTCAGCCGCCCGTCCATGGATATCCCCGCCGCTCCGTCGCCCACAAACTCCAGCGCCCGGTAGGTCGCTCCCTCCATCCCGAGTTTTGCGACGTAGGCGAGGGCGAGATCCTTTGGGTCCGCAGGCCCGGAGAGGTTCCCCGAGAGGCGGATCGCGATCGTCTCCGGGACGCGGAACCATGTGCCGCCGGAGGCCCATATCGCCGCCATATCGGTCGCTCCCACGCCGGTGGCGAACGCGCCGAGGGCGCCGAGGGTGCAGGTATGGGAGTCGGCGCCGACGACGACCATGCCCGGCCGGACGACCCCTTCGCTCATGACCTGGTGGCAGATCCCGCCGCCGGCATCCGAGAGCGCGATCCCCGACGCCCGGGCATACTCCCGGAGCTCCGCCTGGAGCGTCGCCGTCGTCCCGGTGTTCGCCGGGACGATGTGGTCGAAGATGAGGCGCAGGCGATCGGGGTGCGGGAGCTGCTCGACCCCCATCTCCCGGAGCGCCTCCCGGGTGAGGACGCCGGTACCGTCGTGGGCGAAGGCGATATCGACCTCCCGATCGACGTATTCTCCGGCCGGTGCGCCGAGGATCGCTTCAGAGAGCGTGCTCACTGGAGAACCCCTCCCTTCGCCTGCCGGAGGAACCCGCAGAGCACCTCGGGGGTGACGCTGCACTTCCCCTCGCTCCTCTGCTTGATCTGCTCAAGCACCCACCGCGCCTCCGCATCGGAGAGCTCGAACCCGTAGGCCTGCGCGATGTGGTCGAGCGCCTTCCTTCCCGTATGCTTCCCGAGAACGAACCGCCGCTCGCCGCCCACGAGTTCCGGGAGGATGTACTCGTAGGTCGAGGGATCCTCAAGGATGGCGGCGATGTGGATCCCGCTCTCGTGGGCAAAGGCGTTCTCGCCGACGATCGGCCGGGTACGCTCGGGAAAGACGCCTGAAGACCGGGCAACCAGCCGGGAGATCTCCTGCAGGCACGAGAGGTCGTAGCGGTCGACGCCGCCCTTCATGCGCAGGGTGACGAGCACCTGCTCAAGTGCGGCGTTCCCCGCACGCTCCCCGATGCCGTTCACGGTGGTGTGAAGCTGGAACGCCCCGGCGGCCGCGGCCGTGACGGTGTTTGCGGCCGCAAACCCGAGATCGTTGTGGCAGTGGATACAGAGCCGGTGCGGGGCCGCATCGAGGATATCCGAGACGACCGCATGAGTCTCAAGCGGCGTGAGGCAGCCGACCGTATCCGCAAAACTGACGTAGTTCGCACCGCACTCGACGCCCCGGTTGTACATCTCGATGAGGAACGCGGGATCCGTCCGCGAGGCATCCTCGGCGGCGAACCGCACCTGGACGCCGTGGTCCGATGCGAACTCCACCATGTCGAGGGCGCCGTCGAGCACCTCTTCGCGTGGTTTTCTGTATTTGTGCCGGATGTGGAGGTCGGAGGTCGCAAAGAATATGCTGACTATATCGACGTCGCAATCGAGCGCCGCCTCGACATCGGGCTTGAGCGCACGCGCGAGGCAGCAGACACGGGCATCGAGATCGCTTCTGGCGATGGCCGTAACGCACGCCTTCTCTGATGCGGAGACAACCGGGAATCCGGCCTCGATCACCTCCACACCGATCTCATCGAGCGCGTGCGCGATCGTCATCTTCTCATCAAGGGTGAACGAGACGCCGGGAGTCTGCTCCCCGTCTCGCAGTGTTACATCACAGATCTCAATACACCACGGTTTCATGGGTCTCACCTTCTGGGCAGGCTCCTTCGATCACAACCGTCCGGGGGCCGTCGTCCGGGAGGACGAGAGCGCGGTGAAGCGCCGGAACATCGTCTGCGGCGCAGACGACCGGGTTAGCCCAGGAGATGTAGCGAAGGATATCGGGGACGGGGTGACCGCCGGTCATCCCCATCCGGTTGTTCGCAAGGACGATACAGAGGAGCGGCAGTCGGCGCTCGTAGACGTCGATGAGGGCGGCAAGCCCCGAGTGCAGGAGCGCGTAGTCGCCGATGAGGGCGACGCCCGGGCCGGTCGCGGCCACGGCGATGGACGAGCCGAGGCCGTAGCTCGCAATCCCCACCCGGTAGGGCAGGTTCATCGCGAGGATGGCGCACCCGGCATCGCAGGCGGCCTGCAGCCCGCGTTCGCGGAGGAGGGCAAGGGCGGGGCGGAAGGGACAGTTCCGGCAGAACGTCCTGGAATAGCCCCGGGTGGAGTGCCGGGCCGGCTCCCCGGTGGGCTCAGGAGGGGCGAGGACGCGGTGCTCCCGGAGGAAGGGGCGGCCGGTCTCATGGAGCGAGGCGAGAACGTCCGGGGCGGCCGGGGGCGGGTAGACGGTGACGGCGCGGAACCCGCCGTCCGGGAGCCGGTTGAGCGGAGAGGAGCGTGACCAGGAGAACATCGCCGCGGTGCGGCGTTCGGCCACGAGCGCCCGGCCGGCCATCGTGAGGCCGGGGTCGGCGAGGGAGCCCTCCCGGTCGTTCCGGGTCACCGAGACATCCGTCACGTCGGCATCCAGGAGGGCGGGTGTGACTCTGACGATGGCGACCCGGGAAAACTCCTCCGATGCCTCAAACGCCGCCTCGACCGCGGGACCGAGCGTCTCGTCGTCGGGCTCCAGCACCGGGACCCGGGCGATCTCACCATAGTAGCGGGAGTCCTGCACGACGTCTGAAGCGGTTGCATCAAGGTCGTCGGCGGCGACGATCACGACACCCGCCCTGAGTCCCTGGACGGTGGCGTGAACGAGCGGGTCGGCACAGGCGTTGAGGCCGACGTGCTTGACGAAGACGGCCGCCCTCCTCCCGGAGAGGGAGTCGCCGAGGGCGTACTCAAGCGCCGTCTTCTCGTTTATGATGTTTGAGGCCCCGGCACGCTCCGCAACCTCCGAGGCCGGGTAGCCGGGGACGGCGTAACAGCGGTCAGCAGACTGCCGGACCGCCCGGGCAAGCGCTTCGGCGCCTTTCATGCGTCCCTCCCGGAGACCAGATCGCACCCGGTGCATGCCGCACACATCGTCAACGCCCGGCGCGGATCGAGCCCCGCACGGCGAAGGATCTCTCCGTGAACCTCAAAGAGCGCGAGGAGCCGTTCGGCGGATGGGTGAGGCATACCCGCAAGGGACGCCGCCGGGGTAAGAGGGCGAAGAACCGGGATCACCCCGAGCGCGGCGAGGCCCTCCATCACCCGCGCAAGGTCGCCATCGGTCTCCCCGAGGCCGACGATGACGTTCGAGTAGACCCTCCCCCGGCCGAAGAGCGCGACGGAAGACGAGAGCGATTCCCATATCCCGTCCCACGAGAGCCCGGGGCACATCTTGCGGAAGAGTTCGGGGGTCGCCGCCTCGACGTTGAACTTCACCTCGGCGACGCCGAGGGCGTGGAGCCGGGCAGGGGTTCCAGGCAGCGGGTAGATCGAGACGCCGATGGGGAGATCGAAGCGGCAGAGCGCCGAGACGACATCAAGGACGTAAGCCTCCTCCTCCTCGATCGAGGAAGCGACACCGCTCGTGATCGAGATGCAGTCAATCCGGTCGGCGACGCCCTCGACCATCCGGACGATCTCATCGATCCCTTTTCGCCGGCCGGGGAGCGTCGGCACCGGGCAGTAACGGCAGTGAAAGATGCACGTCCCGCTGACGGTGATGTAGGCCTGGCGGGGGCAGTGGAGGGCAGCAGGTTCGAGCCGGCCGGAGGCGGATTTGCCGTCGATGAGGAGGTCGGCCGCGCCGGAACCGCGATGGACGACCTCGATAGGGCTTTTTTCGTCGATGCCGACCCGGACCCTCCGGGAGCCGCCAGGGGAAAAGAAGAGTGAACCAGGTGCTCCGGCCGAGGGGCCGGCGGCGGAGCGGGAGATGTATTCGTCTGCAGGCTCGCCGGAGAGACGGACGGAGCCCGCTTCAAGCATCCGGGCCTTCAGCCGGACCCATTCCATAGCGCCAGCGCCTCCTCGTATCGCGTGTAGAACGGGATCGCCGCAACCGCCCCGATGATGCCCCGGCCGCCCATCGCGATAGAGAGGCGCTCGTCGGCGAGGGCGGCGAGATCATCCATAGAGACCTCGCCCTGTTTCACGCGGCAGCCGAACTCTTCAAGCGGCGAGGGATCGAACCCCCGCCAGACCGCCATCCCGGTCTCTTCGGAGAGGGTGTACTCCGTAAGGAGATCGCAGTAGCGCTGGACGAGCCCGGCGGGATCGGAGGTCGCAAACTCGCAGGCGATGGCGACGCAGTTCTTGGTCCGGTAGGGGACGGGGTAGAGCTGGACGATGGTGTGGGAGAGGTAGCGGGAACGGTCGTCCTCGACGGCGCGTGCGATGTTGTGCGCGAGCGTCCAGGTGGCGCCCTCCTCCGGGGTATCGGTGTCGTCGATACCGACGATCACCCGCTCGCGGCGGGGGAGCCAGACGGTCGAGCCCGCGAGCCGCCCGCCACCGGAAGGATCGCTCACGCAGCGTATGATGCCGGGCGCTGAGGCGCGGCAGATGGATGCACCCACGCCGCCGCCGCCCATCCCGCGATAGGTGACGGCGATCTCGTCGCCCTCAACGGCAACGCCGGCGATTCCGGCCGGAAAGACCGAGCCCTCGAGTGCGAGGTCGGCGATTCCGGCGGAGAGGATGTAGCGGTTGGTCGCACCAACGGTGCGGACGGAGCGGACGAGCGGGCTCTGCGCGTAGTGGCGCTTCACCCACATCGCGCCGCCGACACAGTCGAAGAACTCGATGAGTTCCACCTGCTCCCCGTTCCCATCCGCCACCGCCACGATCTGCGGATACTGTATCGTGTAGGGGCTAGAGAGCCTCTCCATAAAGCCCCGCGGCCTCCACACCCTTGTTTCCCCAGAGGACGGCGCCAAGCGCACCTATCCTGCCCTTCCGCCCGGTCGAGTCGATGAACCGGACACCCATCCGGGCGGCCTCCGCCTCCGCGTCATCGATCGTCAGGAGCTCGGTCTTGACCCGTTTGAGATAGGAAGATTCCTCTGCAAACGCGATCCCCCGATAGACAGCGATGCCGGTGTCGTTGCTGACCGCCTCCGACTCAACGAAGTCGCGGACGTACTCAAGAAGCTCGTCCACCTTCCCCGGGCGGACGGCGAAGTTCAGGGCTGAACCGACGCAGTTTGTGGTCTTCTTCGGGACGGCGGGGTTCAGCTGCACGAGGCGCATGTCCAGGTACTCGACCCCCGGGATCGTGCAGGCCTCGGCGCACTTGAGCGCGAGCACCCACGTGGCGCCCTCTTCGCGGGTATCGGTATCGTCGATCCCGATCGTCACCTTCTCATAGAGCGGCGATACGATCCGCACCCGACAGACCCGGGCGCCGCCGATCCGGAGGTCATCCTCAGTGGGATATTCGGCGCGGGTCACGCCCGGCGCCTGAGGGAGACAGGCGGCGACGCCGACCCCGGCTCCCGCGATGCCCGACCAGGACGTCACAACCTCGTCCCCGACGACCTCGACACCCTCGAGCGCCTGACCGCCGATCTCTTCTCCGGCCGCCCCGAAATTCGCCGGGGATATACCCAGGCGAGCGAGCATCGTCATCGTCGTGCCTTCGACGTGGCAGGACTGGACCGCACCCTTTGCCCGCACCCGGTTCGCCGCGTCCCACTCGATGGTCCCCCGGGCCCGGCAGTGCTCACGGATCTCCGCGAGACCGGCGTTCTGGTCGACCATGACAAGATACTTCATCGAGAACAGCGGGCCGAACCGGGCCCTGACCTCATCGGGCGTGAGTGTAATCATGATGTCACCGAAATTATCGTTAACAAGAATGTCGTTACCTACGATATTTAAGGAGATCGATCGGGCGAGGGGGAAGGGACCAATGGAGAGGAGGGTCTGCTCCTCCCCTGCCTCTATAGCATAAGGCCCTCCCTCTATCCCCCACCCCGCCCGGCCTTCGGCCTCCTCCCCCGCCCCCGGAGGCGGGGGGCAGTCATGGCAATGGTCGGCGGAAAGCCCCCCTATGGGTTTGTAGACGAATACAGATCGTTTCCGACAACTCCGCCGGTCATCTCCCGATATTGACAAAAGAGGCAAAGCCAACAGCAACCCCGGAGGTCGCCCACAAAAAAAAGAGATTTAGAGGTAGTCCGCAAGGACATCCTTCAGATCGAACCTGAACGGTCCGAGGCTGCCGCCGAAGTTCCCGGCGCTGATGAACTTCACGCCCGGCACCTTGGTTGCGGCCCGGATACCCTCCGCCATCGCGACCTTGACCGACTCCTCGTCGACGCCGTCGATGACGATCTCATAGATTGCCTTCACGCCATCGGGAACCTTGCTCCCCTCGACCTTGTCCTTGAGCGTCGGGCAATATGCCTCGTTCGTGCTTGCGCCCATGAACTTGTATTTTTTGCTCCCAACCTTCGAGCCGCTCGCGACGATGCCGCCCGGGAAGGGCGTGATGACACCGCAGACACCGCTGATAGCATCGACCGCAGCCTCCGCCGCAACGAGCGCGGCCATCTGGTTTTCGCCCATGATGAAGAAGTTTCCGCCCGCAACACCCTTGATGGCGCCGAACTCCTCCTCACCGATATACTCGCCCTCCATGATCGGGATCGCCCAGACCGTCCTGCCGCCGACCTCGCGCTTCTCCTCGTAGCCGTCACCGAAGAAGTGGAGCTTGACCGGGAGCTTCTCTGCAACCTCGGCAACGACATCAGAAAGGCCGTCAAAGACCGCCGTCGTCGGCGCGGTGAGGATACACTCGGCAAGACGCTCCACGACCTGCTCCTTGAGCTTCTTCTTGCTTGCACAGATCAGGATCGCGTAGCCCGGCCGCCCGTCGGGGGTGTCGTCAGCGGAGACGAAGCAGTCGATACCCGCCTCCGCCGGACACCCGATGGTGGAAGTGGCAAAGCCGACGGCCTCCACTGCTGCCTTGTATGCCCATTCTTCAGTGACTGCGGTGATGATGGGGCGCGCCACCCAGGTCGGGAACGCCTCTGCATAGGTATCATCGATAGTAACGCCATTCAATTCCATGGATAGAATACACCTCGTTTGCTACAGTGTCACGATATGGACAGAATAAAGTTTCTTTTTCTCCCGGCAGCGGCACGACGCGCTGCCATAAGGCAGGGAAGGGGCAGGACCGGCGATGAGGATGGCAGGATAGTACAGCAGGGTGATTGCGGGCGCGGGGAACCAGAGGGATTTTCTCGATCGGATGCAGGCAGAACGTATGGAGAGTGGAAAACCAATGGATATAGAAACGGTCACCCCCTGAACCGCGCAACGGATTGCGGGGCTCCTGAAGCAAAGGACGGAGGATGAAAACAGATCCGCGGAGTCCTTCGACCAGCTCTCGACACCGGCAGCCGGGATCATCCACCGATTTTCATCAAGATGCCAGATTTACAATATAAGGGTTTTCTTTTCTTTTCGCCCCCGAGAGTGTCTTTGATGGCGATATTTTGAGCAACGGGTCAACATAACAACCATTTTCTTTTATAATATTTTGAAGATAATCATAGTTCTGGAATATAAGACTGCCGAATTTCAGAAAGTTTATGTATATTCTTTGACAATTCTTTTTATATCGATTTTTAATCGATCAGATCTGGTGCGTGATACCATGGCATTTGCATTGCACATCAATATGGAAAGATGTACAGGCTGCAACAACTGCGTGGTGGCATGTCCGGTCAACGCTCTCGAGCTCCATACCGAAGATCCGGTAACCCAGGAGAAGATCTACAAGGTCAAAGATGGCAAAGCCATCATCCTTGATTTCAACTCCGAGCTCTGCGCCGGTTGCGGCGTATGCGTTGAGGCCTGCCCCTACGATGTTATCAAACTTGCAGGACCTTGGGAAAGCCGGGCCAGGGCCCGAAAAGCAGAAGTCTAGGAGTGATACTAGAATATGGCACTGTTTCCAAAGTATTCCAAAGTGCGGGAAGGCCAGAACGTCATCATGGAGCAGAGACTCCTGAAGGCGGTCAACAACCTGATCCTGAACGCCGAGACCTGTACGGGTTGCGGCATCTGTGTCGACGCCTGCCCGGAAGAAGCGATTGTGCTCGGACCCGTCGGTGCAACACGGCGTGGGGCGATCAACTACGCTGAACCGGTAGATATCGACCCTGAGAAGTGTTCGTACTGTGGCGTGTGTGTCATCATGTGCCCCTTCAATGCGATGACACTCAAGATAGATGGAGAAGAACGCCTCCCGATCGTTGAGAAAGAGGGATTCCCCCAGTATGACATGATCTCCGTAATCGACGAGGAGAAATGCGACCGGTGCACTATCTGTGAGGAAGTCTGCCCACGTGACGCCATCAACCGCGACGTTCCCGCATTTGAAGGTGGCGACGAGGCTGGCAAGCCGCGCGAGACTGCCCTACAGACAAAGACCACGTTCACTGTCGATACTGAGAAGTGCAACTACTGCGGCATCTGCGGCGAGCTCTGCCCGAGCATCACCGTCGTCCGCAAACCTGCAACCCCCGAGACGGGCAAGATCGACGGGGAAGTTCTCTGGGAAGAGAGCACCTGCGATGGATGTACCATCTGCGTTGAAGCCTGTCCTGAGGACGCAATCACCCTCGAACGTGAAGTCGTCAGCAGCAGGCTGCCCGGCAAGGTCAACATCGAGCAGGACAACTGCTGCACCTGCACCTGGTGTGTTCAGGTCTGCCCCACCGAGGCAATCACCGTTGCGAAGATCTTCGAGGGAGAGATCGAGATCAACCCCGAGAAGTGTCCTGGCGGCTGCTCTACCTGTGTAGATGTCTGCCCCTGCAACGCGCTCTACCTGCCCACTCCCGTCCCTGCAAAGGACATGAAGGGGATCATTGAGCCGAACATCGCCATCAACAAGGACTTCTGTATCTTCTGCGGTGCCTGCGTCAACGCCTGCCCGAGCGAGGATGCGATCATCCTGCGGCGAACCGGTATCAGGATGCAGGACAGAGATTCCAACCTCTTCAGGGACGTCAAGGCGAAGCTGCTCACCACGAGGACATCGAAGGTGAAAGAAACCACCCCCGGAGAAGTCGAGGTCAAATTCCTGAAAGAAGCGGAAGAGGCGTGAGGGATAGCCAATGGCAGTAAAGAAAGATTACAAAGATCAGAAACTCGCTGAGAAACTCCGGGACAGGAAGTACTACATTCCTGACAGCAACCCCGGGTTCATCAAAGAAGTGGAGAAGATCGGGCAGACGCCCGCCCACATGTGCTACCAGTGCGGCACCTGCACCGGTTCGTGCCCCTCGGCACCCCGGAGTTCGTACCGTATCCGGCTGTTTATGCGCAAGGCGGTCCTCGGCCTCGAGGAAGAAGTCCTCACCGACCCCGACCTCTGGCTCTGCACCACCTGCTACAGCTGCACCGACCGGTGTCCTCGTGACCTCGCGCCGACCGACACGATCATGGCGATGAGGAACCTTGCGTTCAAGCGGGACATCGTGCCGCGCAACTTCCTCAAGACAGCCCAGCTGATCTACCAGACGGGTCACGGCGTCCCGAACAACGACGCGAACCGGGCTGCACGATTGAAGCTCGGCCTCGAAGCAGATCCCGAGACGACGCACAAGCACCCCGAGTACCTGCCTGGTATCAGGAGGATCCTCGACCACTACAAACTCAAAGAGAACGCGGACAGAATCCTCGCGGAGGGAGAGTAAAACCATGAGCAACAGACATCAGTACGCATTCTTCCTCGGGTGCATCGCACCGAACCGGTACCCCGGTATCGAGGCGGCGTCGATCAAGACCAGCGCAAATGTCGGCATCGACCTCCTCCCCCTGAAGGGCGCAAGCTGCTGCCCGGCACCGGGAGCATTCGGGTCGATCGACCTGAACGTCTGGTATGCGATGGCAGCAAGAAACGTCGTCCTCGCCGAACAGATGAAGATGGATATCGCCCTGATCTGCAACGGATGCTACAAGTCGATCTGGGAGGTCAACCACAAGCTCAAGCACAACGATGAACTCCGTGACGGAGTCAACGAGGTGCTCAAAGAGATCGATATGGAGTTCAAGGGAACCGTCGACGTCTGGCATCTTGCCGAGCTCTACTACGATCCGAAGATCGTGGGCATCGAGAAGCTCGCAGACAGTGTCACGCGCCCCCTGACCGGCACAAAGGTCGCCGTCCACTACGGCTGCCACCTGATGAAGCCCGGCAAGGAGCGTCACTTCGGCGACACCGAGAACCCGATGTGGATCGAGGAACTCGTTGCTGCCCTCGGTGCCGAGCCCGTCCAGTACCGCAACAAGATGCAGTGCTGCGGCGCTGGCGGTGGTGTCCGGGGCTACGATCTCGCACATGCGCTCGATATCACCAACGAAAAGATGATCAACCTGCAGGAAGTGGGCGCGGATGCGCTGACCGAGGTCTGTCCATTCTGCCAGCTCCAGTACGACAGAGGGCAGATCGAGATCGAGGAGAAGTTCGGCGTCTCCTGGGGCCTCCCGATCCTGCACTACAACGAACTTCTGGGACTTGCTCAGGGCATGAGCCCGGACGAGCTCGCACTCGACCTCCATGCCATCGATGTTGAGCCATTCCTGAAGAAGATCCTGTGAGGTGCAAATACATGGCAGAAGTCAAGAAATACGAAGAGCCAAGAATTGGCGTTTATGTGTGCCACTGTGGCACCAATATCGCGGGCTCGATCGATGTCAAGGCGGTAATGGAGTACGCAAGAACGCTCCCGAACGTCATCGTCGCTGATGATTACCAGTATATGTGCTCAACTCCCGGCCAGAACAAGATCGCGGAGGCCATCAAAGAGCAGAAACTGACCGGGATCGTCGTTGCGGCATGTTCACCCCGTCTGCACGAGCCCACGTTCCGCGCTGCGACCAAGGAGGGCGGCTTAAACCCCTTCCGGTTCGAGATGGCGAACATCCGTGAGCAGAACTCGTGGGTGCACATGCACCAGCCCGAAGAGGCTACCGAGAAGGCAAAGGACTCAGTCAGGATCGCCGTAGCCAAGGCATCCCTCCTCGAGGACCTCATCCCGAAGAGCGTCCCGGTAGAGAAGACCGCGATGGTCGTCGGCGGCGGCGTCGGCGGTATGCAGGCGGCGCTCGATCTCGCGAGTGCAGGCATCAAGACCTACCTCGTGGAGAAGGAGCCCACCATCGGCGGCAGGATGTCCCAGCTCGACAAGACGTTCCCGACGCTGGACTGCTCGCAGTGTATCCTTACCCCGAAGATGGTGGATGTCTTCCGGCACGAGAACATCGAGCTCCTCACCTACACCGAGGTGGAGGAAGTCGAGGGATACATCGGCAACTTCGACGTGACCCTCAGGAAGAAGGCACGCGGTGTCATCACACCGGAAGAAGCCACAGCCCGCGGCATCATCGGCGGCGGCTGTACCGGATGCGGCGACTGTGTTGAAGTCTGCCCGGTCATCAAGCCGAACCCGTTCGAGCTCGGTATGGCACCGATGAAGGCGATCTACGTCTACCACCCACAGGTCTCACCGCTGATCTACACCGTCGACTTCGACTCCTGTGTCAAGTGCGGCCTCTGTGTCGATGCATGCGGTAATGAGAGGAAGGCCATCGACCTCGATGCAAAGGACGAACTCATGACCGTCAAGGTCGGAACCGTCATCCTTGCCACGGGATACGAGATCTTCCCGATCGAGAAGAAGTTCGAGTGGGGCTACAAGAACTACGACAACGTCATCACCTCGCTTGAGTTCGAGCGGTTGATCTGCGCATCCGGCCCGACCGGCGGTCACCTTATCCGCCCAAGCGACGGCGAGACTCCGAAGAAGATCGCGTTCGTCCTCTGTGCAGGATCCCGTGACAACACCGGCGTCGGTAAGCCGTACTGCTCGCGGTTCTGCTGCATGTACTCGCTCAAGCACGCCCACCAGGTCATCGAGAAGATCCCCGGCGCGGTTCCCTACATCTTCTACATGGACATCCGGTCCTTCGGCAAGATGTACGAGGAGTTCTACTACCGCATCCAGGACGAGGGTGCAAAGTTCATCCGCGGCAGGGTTGCAAGCATCCTCGAAGACCCGGTGACCAAGAACCTCCACGTCAACGCGGAGGACACGCTGCTCGGACGGCCGATCGATATGGAAGTCGATATGGTTGTGCTTGCAGCAGCCATCCAGCCCACCGCCGAGACCGAGAAGACCCGGAGGCTCTTCGGTGTCTCCTGCTCGCAGGACGGCTGGCTCCTTGAGGCCCACCCGAAACTGAACCCCTGCGGCACCACCACGGCAGGTGTCTACCTCGCCGGTGTCTGCCAGGGACCGAAGGATATTCCTGACACGGTCGCCCAGGCAGAAGGCGCAGCATCCGCAGCATCCATCCCGATCCACCGGGGTGAAGTCGAGCTTGAACCCTACTTCGCCGTCTGTCTTGAGGACAAGTGCGCCGGATGTGGGATGTGTGTCTACCAGTGCCCCTACGGCGCCCTCTCGCTCATCGAGAAGGACGGCCGCACGGTCATGCATGTCACTGAGGCCAAGTGTAAGGGCTGCGGTACCTGCGGAGGGTTCTGCCCCGGCGGCGCCATCTGGATGCAGCACTTCACAACCCCACAGATCGTCGCACAGATCGACGCATTCCTCCTTGGAGGTGAACAGTAAATGGCAGACGAGAACTGGAAACCAAAGATCATCGCTATCATCTGCAACTGGTGTTCCTACGCCGGTGCGGACCTTGCCGGCGGCGCCCGTATTCAGTACCCGCCCGACATCCGTGCCGTCCGCGTGATGTGTACGGGTCGGGTCGACCCGCTCTTCATCATGAAGGCATTCCAGGATGGAGCAGACGGGGTGCTGGTCTCCGGGTGCCACTTCGGCGACTGCCACTACCTTGAGGGCAACTATAAGGCAGCAAAGAGGATGTTCCTCTTGAAGAGTGTCCTCAAAAACATCGGTCTTGAGGACAAACGTCTCAGGATGACCTTCGTCTCTGCATCCGAGGGTGCAAAGTGGGGGCACGTCATGGACGATGTCATCAAGACCGTCAGCGAGCTTGGGCCAAGCCCGCTCAAAGAGTTTGCCAGATAATACACAATACAGACAGGGGATGAATAATAATGGCAATCAGAGTGAATTTGATCACGGGTCGTACGATCCAGCAGGGGGTGTCGATGGAGGCGGGGAAAGAAAAACCCGCCTACACCGCTGCCTGCGGGATCATTGAACTCGACCCGGCGGACTTCAAGAAGCTCGGAGCTTTCCGCAACACGAACGTCCGCGTCACGAGCGATTACGGCAATGTCATCGTCAAGGCGGTCGAGGCAACCCAGGGACCTCATCCGGGTGTGGCATACATCCCGATGGGGCCGTGGGCGAACATGGTCATCAACCCAAACACCTACTCGACCGGCATGCCAACGTTTAAGGGTACGCCCGTTACGGTAGAGGTCGCCAAAAATGAACCCGTCTTCAGCTCACTGGAACTGGTGCGCAAGGGATGCAGGGGTGAACTGGCATGACAAAGACAGTAACTGACGTAATCTGCCCATTCTGTGGGACTCTCTGCGATGACCTCGAGGTCGTCGTCAGCGCTGACAACAAGGAACTTCTCGAGGTCTACAATGCGTGCGCCATCGGCGCCGAGAAGTTCCTCCACTCTCAGGCAAAGGACCGTATCACCCGGCCGCGTATGCGCCAGGAGGACGGATCCTGGAAGGAGATCTCCTACGACGAGGCGATCGAGTATACAGCAAAGATACTCACCGACGCAAGGAAGCCTCTGATGTACGGCTGGAGTTCCACAAACTGTGAAGCTCAGGCCGTCGGCTCAGAGATCGGCGAACTTGTCGGTGCGGTCATGGACAACACAGCTACCGTCTGCCACGGAACATCGCTCATTGCGGTGCAGGATATCGGGATCCCGTCCTGCACGCTTGGGGAGGTCAAGAACCGTGCCGACCGTATCCTCTTCTGGGGATGCAACCCGGCACATGCCCACCCGCGACACATGTCGCGCTACTCGATCTTCCCCCGTGGATTCTTCACCGGTAAAGGCCACAAGGGCCGGAAGGTGATCGTCATCGATCCGCGTCCCACCGATACTGCGAGCGTGGCGGACGTCCACCTCCAGATCGAGCAGGGACGCGACTACGAGCTCCTCAACGCATTCCGCGTGGCATTCAAGGATGAACAACTTCCCGACGTCGTCGCAGGCATCCCGAAAGAGAAGATCTACGAGGCTGCCGAGCTGCTCAAGAGCGGCCGGTTCGTGATCATCTTCTTCGGCATGGGTGTGACCCAGTCGCTCGGGAAGAACCACAACATCGACGAGGCCATTGCGGTCACCCGGGACTTAAACGAGTACACGAAAGCAGCCATCATGCCGATGCGGGGCCACTACAACGTCACCGGCTCCGGCCAGGTCTGGGGCTGGCTGTTCGGGTTCCCCTATGCGGTGGATCTCTCCCGCGGGTTTGCCCGCTACAACCCCGGCGAGACAACCTCGAACGACCTGCTCCGCAGGGACGAGGTGGACGCCGTCTTCGTCCTCGGAAGCGATCCGGGCGCGCACTTCCCGTTCAGCTCGGTCAAGAAGATCTACAACCTGCCCTCCGTCGCGATCGACCCGCACGAGACCCCGACCACTGAGGTCTGCAAGGTCCACGTCCCGGTCGCCTTCGTCGGCGTAGAGGTGGGTGGATGCGCATACCGGATGGACAACGTACCGATTGAGACAAGAAAGGTCGTCGAGCCGCCTGAAGGCATGATGACCGACGAAGAGTTCCTGAGACACGTTCTTGCACGTGTCAAGGAGATCCAGGGGGTGTAAGCGATGGCAGAGTATCTTATCAAGAACGGTTTCGTCTTCGACCCGGTTCTCGGGATCAAGGGCGATAAGGCCGACGTCGCCATCAAGAACGGCAAGATCGTCGAGACGACGGCTCTTGGGAGCCCGAAGGTCATCGATGCCGCCGGTAAGACCGTCATGGCAGGCGGGGTCGATATCCACGCTCATGTCGCCGGTCCAAAGGTGAACATAGGGAGGAACTTCCGCCCTGAAGACAAACTCTTCGGCTACAAGGCAAGAAGCGGCATCGAACGGATGCAGGGCGGGTTCTCCGTCCCTACGACAATCCGGACGGGCTACAACTACGCCCGGATGGGGTACACGACCGTGATGGAAGCGGCCATGCCGCCGCTCTACGCACGGCACACCCATGAGGAGATGCGGGATACGCCGATCCTCGACCAGGGAGCTTACCCGGTCTTCGGGAACAACTGGTTCGTGCTCGAATATCTCAAGAACCATGAGATCGAGAACGCCGCCGCCTACATCGCCTGGCTGCTTCGTGCCACGAAGGGTTACGCGGTCAAGGTCGTCAACCCCGGCGGCACCGAAGCCTGGGGCTGGGGGCTGAACTGTGAGAATATTCACGACCCGGTTCCCTACTTCGACATCACCCCGGCACAGATCGTGAAGGGGCTCATCGAGGCGAACGAGCACCTTGGTCTCCCGCACTCGATGCACGTGCATGCAAACAACCTTGGAAACCCCGGAAACTACACGACGACGCTCGATACGTTCAAGCTCTCCGAGGGGATCAAGCCGAACAGCAAGTTCGGCCGCGACCAGGTGATGCACCACACCCACGTTCAGTTCCACTCCTACGGAGGCGACTCCTGGGTGAACGTGGAGTCGAAGGCGAAGGAGATCATGGATTACGTGAACTCGCACGAGAATATCACCATCGACATGGGTCAGGTGACGCTCGACGAGACCACGACCATGACCGCCGACGGGCCGTTCGAGCACCACCTCACGGAGCTGAACCACCTGAAGTGGGCGAACGCCGACGTGGAACTCGAGACCGGATCCGGTGTCGTGCCTTACGTTTACAGCCCGAACATCAAGGTCTGCGCTATCCAGTGGGCGATCGGCCTCGAACTCGCTCTGTTTGCAAAGGATCCCATGCGGATCTTCATCACCACCGACCACCCGAACGCCGGACCGTTCATCCGCTACCCGCGGGTCATCAAGTGGCTCATGAGCACTGAGGCGCGTGAGCAGCAGTTCGACGCCTTCAAACACAAGGACAAGGTCATCGATGCGACCAACCTCGCCGGCATCGACCGCGAACTCAACCTCTACGAGATCGCGCAGATGACCCGGGCGGGACCTGCGAAGGCACTCGGTCTTGCGCACATGTACGGCGGGCTTGCACCTGGCCTCGAAGCGGATGTTGCAGTCTACGACTTCAACCCGAACGAGCCATATGCTCCCGACGAGATCGAGACGGCGTTCCTGAACGCTGAGCATCTCTTCAAGACCGGCGTCCAGGTCGTCCGCGATCACAACATCGCCTCGAACGGCAACAAGCGGACGCTCTGGGTGAACGCAAAGGTCGATGAGAACCCTCAGGTGATGCGTGACGTCAGGGAGAAGTTCCTCCGCTACTACACCGTCACCCTGAATAACTACGAGGTCACCGGGCACTACCTCCCGAACCCGTACGTCATCGAGGTTGATGCTACCGAGTGAGGAGGAAGAGATATGGAAACAGTTACACTCACCATAAAGAACCAGCCCGATCTCTTCCTTGAAGCCGACACCATCACCCCGGATGCGTTTGCCGGAAAGAAGATCGAGGAGATCGCTGATCTCCACGTCTACGTGGGCAGGGAGCAGCACCGACTTGGAGACTTCTTCGAGATCTCCGGCAAAGCCGGGGCAACACCTGAAGAGACGAAGATCGTCGTCAACGGCGATCTCTCCCGGGTCAAGTACATCGGCATGAAGATGACTGCAGGCGAGGTCGTCGTCAACGGCAACGCCGATATGTACGTCGGGGCATGGATGCAGGGCGGCAAGATCACGGTGAACGGGGACGTCGATGCCTTTGCCGGAACCGGGATGAAGGGCGGCGAGCTCATCATCAAGGGCAACGCCGGCAACTACCTCGGCGCCGCATACCGTGGCGACTGGCGCGGCATGCAGGCCGGAACGATCACCGTCACCGGCAACGCCGGAAGCGATATCGGCACCTTCATGAACGGCGGCGAGATCGTCATTGGCG
The DNA here is from genome assembly GCA_012511245.1 of Methanomicrobiales archaeon. Lineage (GTDB taxonomy): Archaea > Halobacteriota > Methanomicrobia > Methanomicrobiales > Methanoculleaceae > Methanoculleus. Next base: position 18,193 of record JAAZGM010000294.1, read on the forward strand.
GTGACGTCGATGTCCATGTCGCCACTCACGCCGAGGGTGGAAGGATCATCATCAAAGGCAATGCAAAGAGCCGTCTCGGCGGCCAGATGGTGGAAGGCGAGATCTACGTCCTCGGCAGCATCGATCTCATGATGCCGGGGTTCGCATACCGTGAGGATGTGGATGTCGATGTAGATGGCATCAAAGGCCGGTTTGCTCTCTATGAAGGTGATCTCGGGGAGCGCCACCGGAAACGGAAGGGGCAGACGATTTACGCTAAACTCTACCAGCGGATCGAGGCCTGAACCCCTCTTTTTTCCTGAAGCAGATATACGCGGTTTCACTCATCAGAAAAAATATGTGTTTAATATCCATTATATAACACATAATATTACTTTTTTAGTGCAATAATATTACCCCAGGAGAGATGAAATACATTTATTGGTTTGGCCAATCAGCAATCTTCCAGCAAATATCTAATATCTAACCATTAATATATATTGAATTGCAGGCATAAATAGCAATGCTTATATCATCAGAAGAAGTTACTATCTTTTTGTCCCACGAGGACGTGCAGTAGTTACCATCAGTCACAGTCAGCGATGCTTTTAGTGTTCAGCTTACATTTCCGGATAGTGTTCACTTAAAAAGGGTAATGGAGGAAAATTATGGCTAAATACAAGGAAACTATCGACCTGTACGATGATGCAGGCAAGCTGTTGAAGAGCGGCGTGCCGCTTGATAAGATCAGCCCGGTGGTTAACCCGGCGACCAGGAAACTCATCGACCTCACCAAGAGGACGATTGCCGTCAACCTTGGAGGTGTTCAGGAGAACCTGAAGATCGGAAAGGTTGCAAAGGGGCAGGTCCTCGGGCGTGAACTCAATCTCGATATTCTCGGGAACAAGGATGCTATCATCGCAAAGATCAAGGACATGGTCCAGGTCACAGAAGGCGATGACACCAACATCCGCGAGTTCAACGGCGGCAAGCTGATCCTCGTCGAGGCTCCGAAAGCGCGTCTTGAGGCCGCATCCACCTACGATGCAGCAATCACGGCGGTCGCATCTGCGGCAACTTACGCGATCGTTGAGCAGTTCGACGTCGGCATGTTCGATGCGGCCATGGTCAAGGCTGCACTCTGGGGCTCCTATCCGCACACGATGGACCTCTCCGGCGCCAACGTCGCATCTGTTCTGTCGATTCCCCAGAACAACGAAGGCCTCGGCTACGCGCTCCGGAACATCCCGGTCAACCACATGGTGATGATGACCGGCAAGAACGCGATGGAGGGCGCAGCGCTCGCATCCACCTTCGAGCAGGCAGGAATGTTTGAGATGGGTAACGCCATCGGACCGTTCGAGCGCGCCCATCTGCTCACGTATGCTTACCAGGGCCTGAACGCGAACAACCTGGTCTATGACCTCGTCAAGGCGAACGGTGCATCAGGAACCGTCGGTACAGTCGTCCAGAGCCTGGTCGAGCGTGCCATCGAGGACAAGATCATCACTCCAGGGAAGAAGAGCGGGTACTTCCAGTTCTACGACACGAAGGACCCGATGCTCTGGAACGCCTACGCCGCCGCGGGAACCATGGCCGCGACCATGGTCAACTGTGGTGCCGGACGGTTCGCCCAGGCTGTCTCCTCGACGCTTCTCTACTTCAACGACCTGCTTGAGCACGAGACCGGTCTCCCCGGCTGTGACTACGGTCGTGTGATGGGTGTAGCCGTCGGATTCTCGTTCTTCAGCCACTCGATCTACGGCGGTGGCGGTCCCGGTATCTTCAACGGCAACCACGTCGTGACCCGGCACGCTGCCGGCGTTGCCATCCCGTGCGTGGTCGCTGCAGCGGCACTCGACGCCGGAACCCAGATGTTCTCGCCCGAGAGCACCTCGAAGGTCTACGGCGAGACCTACGGCAAGGTTGATGTGTTCAACAAGCCGATCCAGCAGATCGCACAGGGTGTGTAAATAACACGAGGGCATTGATGACAGACGCCATATATCCTCAGGCCAGAATTGTTTCTGCGCGATTCCTCAGACCCGATACAGTGGAACAGCTCCTGAACAGGCTTGTTCAGGTCGGCGGGATCCTCCGGATGTCCATCAACGGACCGAGCATCCCCACCACCGTTCCCTACGGCCCGGCACGGGGGAAACCCAACCCCCACCCTGACCGTAAAGTCATTCATGTCGGAGACCAGGACGTCCTTCTCCAGGTGCAGGTCGGAACCATCATCCTGGAGCTTGAGGACGAGTCGTACATCGCAGGTATCAGGGAAGCAGTCGATGAGGTCTTTGCTGAAAAAGACTTCACTTGCGCCGTCCAGCAGGGACGGTATATGAAATCCCAACCGACGATCTCCGACTACGCAAAGTATGGGCCTGACGCTGACAGAGAAATTCTCGGGCTTGTCGATCCAAGGAAGAAAGACGGGCCGATTATCATTCAGGGAACCAAGTAACATGCCTATCGGAAGAGTAACCCAGATTGTCGATTGTCGCGAGAGCATGGGGATGGGGAAAGGAGGCGGTCTCGCCCAGCGGGGCACCATCTCTGAGGCCAGATCCCCGGATGTGATCGTGATCGGGATGTCCCCGGGACGCAGGCACGTCACGAAACCGGTCTGCGACATCACCTCCGGTCTCCGGAGGGAGGGAGCACAGTTCTCCGTGACCACGCTTGTCCTCAATGCAGGGAGCGGGGTTCCGGCAGATTCACCCGTCGCGGGCCACGTTCTCGGAGCATATTTCGGTCTGACCGAGAAAGAGATCGTCCAGATCGAACAGCACAAGGTCGCGATCCTGCACCACGGGAATGTCCGCTCCCATGTGGTGCAGAAGGTCCGGTTCATCCTTGAGCATGCAAACATCAAGGCAATCGTCGTCTCCCAGGTCCCGATTGATTTTGAGGATCTTGCAAAAGAGGGGGTCAGGACCGCGGTGGTTATGCCGCCGCCTGATCGGGTGAAAACGAAAGGTATGGTGGTGGATATCGTCAGCGGCGTAACACGGGGCCAGACCCCCGGAAGGGGTAAACTGGCAGAGGTCATTCGTGCCGTTATGAAAGTGCTAAAAAGCCCAACACAAGGTGAATGAAAATATGGCATACAAGCCTCAGTTCGGACCGGGTACATCCAAAGTTGCCGAGAACCGGCGCAAGCAGATGAACCCCAAGCAGAAGCTTGAAAAGATGCGTGACGTTACTGATGAGGACATTGTGCTGCTGCTCGGCCACAGGGCGCCGGGAGCCGCCTACCCGACGGCTCACCCGCCGCTCGCCGAGCAGCAGGAGCCCGACTGCCCCATCAGGAAGATTGTAACCCCAACGGAGGGTGCCAAGGCAGGCGACCGCGTCCGTTACATCCAGTTCGCAGACTCGATGTTCTTCGCCCCCTGTCAGCCTTACCAGAGGACGTACACCGAGATGTACCGCTTCCGCGGTATCGACCCGGGAACGCTCTCCGGCCGTCAGATCGTCGAGTGCCGCGAGCGCGACCTTGAGAAGTACTCAAAGGAACTCATCGAGACCGAGCTCCTCGATGCAGCCCGCACCGGCATCCGTGGCGCGACTGTGCACGGTCACTCGCTCCGTCTTGCCGAGAACGGCATGATGTTCGACATGCTCCAGAGGAGTGTCCTCGGTGAGGACGGCATCGTCCGCTACGTCAAGAACCAGATCGGCGAGCCCCTCGACCGCGCGGTTGCTATCGGCAAGCCGCTCGATGAGAAGTGGCTCAAGGATCACACGACGATCTTCCACTCACTCGGCGGCACTGCATACCGTGATGACAAGGAGTACATCGAGTACGTCCAGCGGATCCACTCGCTTCGGACGAAATACGGATTCATGCCCAAGGAGTGATGAGTTATGGCAAAGATTGAGAGAACCCAGAAGCTGTTCCTGAAGTCCCTCAAAGAGAAGTTCCAGGGACAGGATGTCCAGTCCGAGACGACCGAGTTCTACAAGTTCAACGGTTACCACCAGTCTCCCCGCAAGGAGGAGTTCGTGAAGGCGAGCCGCGCCGTCGAGATGGACCGCGGCATCTCCATGTACGACCCCGTGCGCTGCCACCTGGGCGGTATCCCGCTCGGCCAGCGCCAGCTGATGACCTACGAGGTCTCCGGCACCGGTGTCTTCGTGGAGGGTGACGACCTGCACTTCGTCAACAACGCTGCGATGCAGCAGATGTGGGACGATATCAGGAGGACGGTCATCGTCAACATGGACCTCGCCCACCAGACGCTGCAGAAGCGTCTCGGAAAGGAGGTCACCCCTGAGACGATCAACGAGTACCTCCACGTGCTGAACCACGCGATGCCCGGCGCGGCCGTCGTCCAGGAGCACATGGTCGAGACCCACCCCGGCCTCGTTGAAGACTGTTACGTCAAGGTCTTCA
>JAAZGM010000005.1 GCA_012511245.1 Methanomicrobiales archaeon
GAGGGTTTGTGCCCCTCGATCTCGAGCAGGCGCAGATAGAGTTCGCGCTCCTCCTCCGTTAGGCGTTCGGGCACAACGATCCGAACCCGGACCAGCATATCGCCGGGCTTCGTCTGCCACCGCACGCCCTCGCCCCGTATCTTCAACCCGGTGTCGTGCTGCACGCCGGTGGGGATATCCAGGACGACCGTGCGCCCGTCGATCGTCTTCACCTCGACCTCGGAACCGAGCGCTGCCTGGGCGGGGGTGATCTCGATTCCCGTCTCGAGATCGTCGCCCCGCCGGGTGAACGACCGATGCGGCGTAACGCTGATCTCGATATAGAGATCGCCGGGCGGCGCACCATACTCTCCGGCGTCCCCGTAGCCCTCCATCCGGAGGCGCATCCCGGTATCCACGCCCGGCGGAACCTTGACATTCACCGTCTGGCGGGCGCGCCGGTGCCCCGTCCCACCGCAGGCCTTACACCGGACCTCCGGCACTTTTCCCCGGCCGCTGCAGGTCGTGCAGGTGCTCATCCGGACAAAGTTCCCGAAGATCGACTGGCTCATCTGCCGCATCTGGCCGCTGCCGCCGCAGGTCGGACAGGTGGTGGTCTTCTTCGTCTCGCTCCCCGACCCGTCACATTCAGGGCAGGGCTCGACGTGGTCGACGCCGACCTCTTTTTCGGTCCCGAACACCGCCTCCTTGAGCGTGATGCGCATCCTCATCAGGAGGTCGGCGCCGGGGCGCGGACCGGCATGCTGCCGGCCCCCGCCGCCGCCGAAGAACGTCTCGAAGATATCCCCGAACCCGGAGAAGTCGGCGTTAAACCCGCCGGAGAATCCTCCTCCGCCGGCATACGATCCTTTCGACGCGCTGCTGTATGCCTCGTGCCCCATATTGTCATACTGGGCACGTTTCTGCGCATCGGAGAGGACGCTGTAGGCCTCGTTGATCTTCTTGAAACGCTCCTCAGCCCCCTCCTCCTTGCAGACGTCGGGATGGTATTTCCTCGCCAGGTTCCGGTAGGCTTTTTTGATCTCCTTCTCATCGGCGCCTCGCGGAACACCGAGGATATCATAGTAGCTGTCCGGACCCATCGACCTCACTCTTCTTTGACTTCGTAATCAGCATCGACGACAGTATCATCCTTCTTTGCGGCCCCCTCCGCCTGCTGTTGAGCGGCGGCCTGCTGTTGTGCCTGCTGGTACATCTTTGCCGTAACCGCATATACGGCTTCGGTCAGGGTATCCATCTTCTGCTTGATGGCCTCAAGATCGTCGCCCTCGAGCACCTTCTTGAGGTCGGCGATCGCATCCTCGATCTTCTGGCGCTCCGCGTCATCGATGACATCTTTTGCGTCTTTCATCGCCCGCTCGGCGGTGAAGATAGCGGTGTCGGCGGTGTTCCTGAGATCGATCTCCTCGCGTTTCTTCTGATCTTCCGCCTCGAACTTCTTTGCGTCGTCCATCATCCGCTGGATCTCGGCCTCGGACGGGCGGGAATCCTGCGGCTTGATGGTGATCGACTGCTCGTTTCCTGTGCCGAGGTCTTTTGCCGAGACGTGGACGATGCCGTTCGCATCGATATCGAACGTGACCTCGATCTGCGGGATGCCCCGGGGTGCGGCCGGGATACCGGTGAGCTGGAACCGGCCGAGCGTGAAGTTGTCCTTCGCGAGCGCCCGCTCGCCCTGCATCACGTGGATCTCGACCGATGTCTGGCCATCGGCGGCGGTCGAGAAGATCTGGCTCTTCCTCGTCGGGATGGTCGTGTTGCGCTCGATCAGTTTCGTTGCGATGCCGCCGAGCGTCTCGATGCCGAGCGAGAGCGGCGTCACATCGAGGAGCAGCACATCCTTCGTCTCGCCCGTCAGGACGCCTGCCTGGATGGCAGCGCCGAGGGCGACGCACTCGTCGGGGTTGATGCCTTTATCAGGCTCCTTCTTGAGGATCTTCTTTATGGTCTCCTGGACAAGCGGCACCCGGGTCGACCCGCCGACGAGGAGAACGTGGTCTATGTCGTCAGCGCCGAGTTTGGCGTCGGCAAGCGCCTGCTTCACCGGACCGAGGGTCGAGTCGACGAGATCGGCGATGAGGCTCTCGAACTTCGCACGGGTGAGGTCGAAGTCAAGGAACTTCGGGCCGCTCTCCGTCGTGGTGATGTAGGGCAGGTTGATGTTCGTCTTCTGGACGGTGGAGAGCTCGATCTTCGCGTTCTCTGCCGCATCCCGGAGGCGCTGCATGGCGACCGGATCTTTCCGGAGATCGGCGCCTTCTTTCTTCTTGAACTCATCGACCAGGTGGTCGACGACCAGTTTGTCGAAGTCGTCGCCGCCGAGACGGTTGTTGCCGGCGGTCGACTTGACCTCAAAGACCCCGTCGCCGAGCTGGAGGATGGAGACATCGAACGTCCCGCCACCGAGATCGTAGACGAGCACTGTAGAGTCGCCTTCCTTGTCGATGCCGTAGGCAAGCGCGCTCGCGGTCGGTTCGTTGATGATCCGGAGCACCTCAAGCCCCGCAACGGTCCCGGCATCCTTCGTTGCCTGCCGCTGTGCATCGTTGAAGTAGGCAGGCACCGTGATGACGGCCCTCGTGATCTTCTCGCCCAGGTACTCTTCCGCGTCCAGTTTCATCTTCTGGAGTATCATCGCAGAGATCTCCTGCGGCGTGTAGGTCTTGTCCCCGATGGCAACCGTCTCGCTCGTACCCATCCTGCGCTTGATCGACTGGATAGTGCGGTTCGGGTTCGTGATCGCCTGCCGCTTTGCAACGGTGCCGACCAGCCGCTCGCCCTCTTTGGTGAACGCTACAACGGACGGGGTGGTTCTGCCGCCCTCAGCGTTGGCGATGACCGTCGCCCGCCCGCCTTCCATGATCGCCATACACGAGTTGGTTGTCCCGAGATCGATACCAAGAACTTTTTCCGAAACCATTGATTATTCCTCCAATCCTTTAGATACTACGACTTTTGCGCATCTGATGATCTTATCCTGCATACGGTATCCGCAAACGACCTCATCGATCACGGTTCCTTCTGCTGTGTCCGAAGGCACACAGGCTATCGCCTCGTGGCACTCCGGGTCGAACGGAAGGTTCCGACACTCGATAGGTTCGATGCCGTGCCGCTCAAGGATGGTCGTGAAGAGCTTCTTGATCTGCTCCATCCCCTCCCTGAGCCCTGCACCTTCGGCTTTCTCCGCCCGCTCGAAGTTATCGATGACCTCGAGCAACTCCACCGCGAAATCTTCGATGGCAAATGTTGTGCGGGCGTCGATCTCACGGGCCATTCGTCTCCGGTAGTTGTCGAAATCTGCTGCAAGGCGCAGATAACGGCTGTTCAGGTCGTCATATGTCTTCTGCAGCTCCTCAAGCGTTGGAGATGCTGCATCCGCCTTATATGCGAGATCCTGTTGCTTCTCGTTTGGTCCGGATGTATCCTCCTTCATACGCCTAACCTGTCTCAGAACGATAAAATGTAGTTGTTCGATTATCTATTGTAATGTAGTTCTATATATTATTAACTCATGCGGCAGACATCTATCTCTTCTAACCGCCCGGATCTCTGATTGGCCTCTCATCTGCCGATATTCTTCCCTCTATACGCGGTTTTGCGGGCAGAAGGCGGCATTCTTCTCCGGTCGTACCGGTGTTCTCCCGGTCGGGGGAATATGGGCGGTTTTGCGGGCAGCGCCAGATATATCTCGTTACCGTGCCCACGGGTACCCATGAAGTGGGCACTGCTGTCTGTCTGGGACAAGACGGGCATCGTTGATCTTGCAAAGGTGCTTGTCGAGCACGGTTTTGGTATCCTCTCTTCCGGCGGCACCGGGGCTGCGCTCGCTGAGGCCGGGATTCCATACACCGATGTCTCCACCTACACGGGCTCTCCGGAGATGATGCACGGGCGGGTCAAGACCCTCCACCCGAAGATCCATGGGGGCATCCTCGGGCGCCGGGGTATCGACGACGCCGTGATGCAGGAGCATGGGATCGAGCCGATCGACCTCGTGGTGGTGAACCTCTATCCCTTCGAGGCGATGCGGGACGCGGGGCTCGGCATCGACGAGATCATCGAGTACATCGATATCGGCGGCCCGGCGATGGTGCGGGCGGCGGCGAAGAACCATAAGCACGTTGCGGTCGTGGTGGATACCGGCGATTACGGGGAGGTCGCGGATGCTGTCCGGCGGGGCGGGTTCACAGCGGAAGAGCGCCTCGCCCTTGCTGCGAAGGCATTTGCCCGGACGGCGGCCTACGACGGTGCGATCGTGAACTACCTCACCGGCATCGGTCGATCGTTCCCCGAGACCCTCACCCTCCAGTTTGGAAACGGCCGGGCGCTCCGTTACGGCGAGAACCCTCATCAGGCAGCGGCGGTCTACGGCGACACCGGCCTCGCGGGAGAGGAGCCCCTCCAGGGGAAGGCGATGTCCTACAACAACTACCTCGACGTCAATGCCGCGGTCGGCCTTCTTCGTGAGTTCGATGAGTGCGCCGTCGTCATCGTGAAGCACAACAACCCCTGCGGTGTCGCGACCGGCGAGAACCTCCTCGAGACTTACATCGCCGCCCGCGAGGTCGATCCGATCTCGGCCTACGGTTCGATCGTCGCGATGAACCGCGAGGTCGGGGCGGACGTCGCCCGTGAACTTGCCGGAACGTTCGTCGAGGTCGTCGTCGCCCCGTCGTTCACGCCCGAGGCTCTTGAGATCATGAAGGCGAAGGAGAACATGCGGGTGCTTCGGCTGCCTGAGCCGGTGGTTCGGGACGAGGTCAGGAGCATCGACGGCGGCGCCCTCATCCAGAGGACAGAGCCCTATCGCGAGGACTGGCGGGTCGTGACCGAGCGGGAGCCCACCGCCCACGAGATGCAGGCGATGCAACTTGCCCTGAAGGTCTGCAAGCACACGAAGAGCAACGCCATCGTGTTTGCAGACGAAAAAGCGGTCATCGGGATCGGTGCCGGCCAGATGAACCGGGTCGAGTCTGCAAAGATTGCGGCGGCAAACGCCCGAACCCCCCTTGCCGGCTCGGCGGTTGCCTCGGACGCCTTCCTCCCCTTCCCCGACACCCTGGAGGTCGCGGCGGCAGCGGGTGCGACGGCGCTCGTCCAGCCGGGCGGCTCGATCCGGGATCAGGAGGTCATCGACGCGGCAAATAGGCTCAATGTCGCGATGATCTTCACCGGTGTGCGGCACTTCCGGCACTGATCCTTTTTTCCGCCATGAGGATCGAACTGGTCCGGGATGATAAACGGCAGCCCTGACCTGCTGCTCGAAGACGACGGGCAGGAGTCGATGCCTGCCTCGACCACGGGGATATGACCGGGGTCGGGTGAACGTCTGCGTGGGTGACGTGTGCGGGCAACGCCATCTATGAACGATAGCCACGAGGGGTTTCGGGGCTGCGGCAGATCCTCGTGCATTACTGGGACCTGTGCCGCACAATGCTCGTCGGCACGGACAACTCCCATTGCATCGAGAACAACTTCTTCGATCACGACATCCACCCGATCTCCGACTGCAGCAAACGACCCATCGATATGATCTCCACCTGAGACAGGAGTTTTGGACCTGCGGCGGACCGAAACCCATGCCCATACAAACTGTTATATCTTCCCCCTCCTCTCCACGGCCGGAGGCGATACGCGTATGGACTACGGCAGACTCATCTCCGGGTCGCTTGGTTACACAAAGGATGCCCTCTGGGGCGAGTGGGGGCGGTGGGTTCTTCTGGTCTTCTTCTCGCTCATCCAGACGTTCACCCTCTTTTTGATACCGTTCTACAACGGCTATATCGTGCAGGTACTCTCCGGCCGGCAGCCTGCTCCTGAGATCGGCGACCTGAACAGGCTCTTTATCGACGGGTGGAAGTTGAACATCATCACCCTGATCTACCTCATCCCGGTCATCGCGGTCATGGTCTTCTTCGGTGGGGTTGCGGTTCTCACCGCTATTGCGGCAAAGGGGGCTGGCAACCCCGATGTATGGGCTTCAGCCATCACCGCCGCCTTCACCGGTATCGCGGTCGCCGCCCTCGTCTGGCTCGTCATATCGTTCATCTCCCTCATCGCCGTCGTGCGGTTCGCCCATACGGGGAGTTTCTTCCAGGCGTTCAATTTCAGGGCGATTATGGGGCATATCGGCCGGACCGGGTGGGGGGCTTGGATTGCCGCGGTCATCATCCTCATCCTCATCGGCCTTGTGTACACGACCGCGACCATCCTCATCACCACGCTCCCTGTCCTCGGCTGGATCGTCAACCTCTTCCTCGGGGTGGTCTACAGCATCTTCCACGCCCGCTACCTTGCTGCGGCCTATGAGTGTGCTCCGGTGCGCGGGTGAAGTTTCGCGCTTTTTTTTGAAGCGACCATCAATGTCCCTTTGCCGGGAAGAGGCGTTCCCTTCAGCAGGAGAACTACGTCATCTGGTGATTCATGAAAAATAGTTAGAAGTTAATGAATCTGGATGCATCCTCACCAGCATTAATCTTATTGGCAGAGACGTATGCATCGACCATTCCGATAAGCCACCAGACCGGCCACAACAGCAAGCCGATTAATAGTGCTACAGATGCAATACAGACCAAGTAGATAACAAAGTACGCGATGCCTTTGCCAAACTGTCCATTATATATCTGGCCCAATCCACAGATGAAGAAGGACAGTATCAAAGCAATGACCGGACTTCTCCTGTTGATCACTATCTCTTTAAGTCTGACTCCACAATTCGGACAGATCTCAGCATTCGGACTGATCAGTTCTTTTCCACATTCCTGACAGTAATTTGCCATAGCGTTCCTCGTAGTTCCAGAATTGAGCGTATCCATATTTATGTAGTCTTATTTTTCTCCTGATGTCTATGGTTACCTTTGAA
>JAAZGM010000295.1 GCA_012511245.1 Methanomicrobiales archaeon
CAACGGTCTTGTCAAAAAATGAAGTGCCTGCAGACTCAACCACCCCGTTGTCGATATCGACCAGGGTGACTTCGCCCTGCACGCACCGTATATCGTAGTAGCGTGCTTCAACCATAGGCTATCATACCAGGGTGCGGCCGACGTTCGGGTCGAAGACGACGGACGTCGGGTTGACCGCCAGTTTCCGGAGCTTCGAGAGGAACCCTTCCCGGTTCTCGGGGACGAGCGCGTTCTGGAGGACTTCCTCGATGTGCTCGACCGGAACCACCTCGATCATCGTCCGGTAGCGTTCTTCGATGAGGACGTCGTCAAGGTTCGACCGGGGTATGATCACCGTCTTGATCCCGGCCTTTGCCGCCGCCTCGATCTTGTAGGTGACACCGCCGATGGGGAGGACGTCGCCCCTGACCGAGAGCGAGCCCGTCATCGCGACATCCTGACGCACAGGGATGTTCTCGATGGCGCTGATCACCGCTGTTGCAACGGTCACGGAGGCCGAATCGCCCTCAACACCGCCGTAGGTGCCTATGAACTGGACGTGGATATCCATGTTCCGGATGTCTTTCCCCGTGAACTTCTTGATCAGAGCGCTGACGTTCGTAATCGATTCTTTTGCAATATCCTTGAGCATGCCGGTCGCGATGACCGTGCCGTTCGCCCCCTGGCTCGGGGTCACCTCGGCCATGACGGGGAGCACCGAACCGGAGTCGCTCCCCATCACCGCAAGCCCGTTCACCCGACCGACCTGAGCACCCTCAACGACGGCAAGATCGTAGTCACGGGTCCGCCGGATGTATTCATCGGATATCTGATCCTCGATCGACCGGGCGGCCGATTTCGCGGCGAGGACGTGCCGCGCCGTGGTGATATCGGATCCTTCCTGCCCGGCAAGATCGCCCGCCACACGGATGAGCCCGCCCATGTCACGGAGTTTCAGGGTCAGGTGGCCTTTCCGGTTCGACCGGCGCCGGGCCTCGCGGAGCACCTCGAGCATGGCGCTCTGGTCGAAGTGGGGGATCTTTCCGTCGTTCTTGACTTCCTGAGCGATGAACCGGAGGAACTTCTTCCGGTTCTCCGGCGTATCCTCCATCGTATCTCGCATGTAGACCTCATAGCCGTAGCCCCGTATACGTGACCGGAGCGCAGGGTGCATCCCCTGGATGGCATCGAGGTTCCCGGCCGCGACCATGACGAAACGGCAGGGAACCGGCTCCGTCCGGACCATCGCACCGCTTGAACGCTCGCTCTGGCCGGTGATCGAGAGGGTGCCCTCCTGGAGCGCGGTCAGCAAGTTCTGCTGGGAGTGGGGGGTGAGGGTGTTGATCTCATCGATGAAGAGCACACCGCCGTGCGCCCGGTGGATGGCGCCACCTTCAACGCGGTCATGGGACGGCGTCTCAAGCCCGCCACTCTGGAAGGGATCGTGCCGGACGTCGCCGAGCAGGGCGCCAGCGTGCGATCCGGTGGCATCCACAAAGGGTGCAGAAGTGTTTGGATCGTGGGAGATGAGGAGCTTTGGAACCATCGCCTCCTCGCGGGGCGTCGAGTACTTCAGCGCCATGAATATGAACGCAGCGGCGATGATGCCCATGAGCCACTGGTAGG
>JAAZGM010000296.1 GCA_012511245.1 Methanomicrobiales archaeon
AGCGGCGTGTCAACCGTATCAGGAAGGCCGTCGATACCCCTGGAGACGCGAAGGAAGACTGGCAGATCTTCGTCGACCTCGCCCACAAACTCAACCTCAACGGGTTCGACTTCAACTCGCCCGAGGACATCTGGGACGACATGCGGCGGGTCACCCCGTCGATGGCCGGCATCTCCTACGCAAGGATGGAGAAGCCCGAGTCCGTCCACTGGCCCTGCCCGACCATCGAGCACCCGGGAACCCCGATCCTCCACCGCGAGAAGTTCTCGTCGGCCGATGGTCTTGGACACTTCTTCGGTATCGAGCACCGGCCGCCCGCGGAGGTCGCTGACGCTGAGTATCCGTTCACCCTGATGACCGGACGTCTGATCTTCCACTACCACACCCGGACCCAGACCGGCCGGGCGAAGGTCCTCCACTACGAGGTGCCGGAAGCCTACGTGCAGATCAACGAAGAGGATGCTGCGCGCCTGAAGATCCAGAAAGGTGAGAAGATCAGGCTCATAGGCAGGCGCGGACAGGCAGAAGCCGTCGCGAGAGTGACCGATGAGGTCGCACCCGGCGTGCTGATGATGGCGATGCACTTCGGCGGAGTCGGGTCTGTGAACCAGCTGACGAACACCGCTCTCGACCCGCTCTCCAAGATGCCGGAGTTGAAGCACAGTGCTGTGAAGATTGAGAAGATTCCGGGGGTGCAGTGAGATGGTAGCGAAAGGTGACATGGTATACGCCTGGACGACAAACCCTGATATCGCAAGCGTCGCTGAGTGCGGCGGTGCGGTGACGGGACTCCTTAAGTATGCCCTGGAAAATGATATCGTCGACGCCGTACTGGCGGTGAAGAAGGGTGTGGACCTCTACGATGCGGTCCCCACGATCATCACCGACCCGGCGGAGATCGCACAGACGGCAGGTTCGCTCCACTGCGGGACGCTCCTGCTCTCGAAGCTGATCAAGAAGTACCTTGACGGCGCCGAGAACATGCGCCTCGCCGTGACGGTGAAGGGCTGCGATGCAATGGGCATCTACGAGCTCGCAAAGCGCAAGCAGATCAACATGGACAATGTCCTGATGATCGGCGTCAACTGCGGAGGCTCCGTCAGCCCGGTGACCGCCCGGAAGATGATCGCCGAGAAGTTCGAGATCGACCCGAACGATGTCGTCAAGGAAGAGATCGACAAGGGCCAGTTCATTGTCGTCACGAAGGATGGCCAGCACAAGGGCATCTCGATGGACGAGCTCGAAGAAGAAGGCTTTGGCCGCCGTGCGAACTGCCGCCGGTGCATGATGAAGATCCCGCGTCAGGCCGATCTTGCCTGCGGCAACTGGGGTGTCATCGGTGACAAGGCCGGGAAGGCCACGTTCGTTGAGGTCTGCTCCGACAAGGGTGCGGATCTCCTGAGCAGGGCTGCGAAGGCCGGTGCCATCGCTACCGAGGCTGCGAACCCGAAGGGTATCGAGATCCGCGGCAAGGTCGAGAACGCGATGCTGAAACTCGGCGAAAAGTGGCGGAAGAAGTACTTTGAGGGGCTCGGCGAGGGGAAGGAACGCCTCCAGACGATCATGGAGGACTCGAGCCGGTGCACCAAGTGCTACGCCTGTATCGAGAACTGCCCGATCTGCTACTGCGTCGAGTGCAGCACAAAGAAGCCCTACCTGGTAGCGCCGGGTGTGCTCCCCGTGCCGTTCATGTTCCACCTGATCCGTTACGCCCACGTTGCGGACTCCTGTGTCAACTGCGGCCAGTGCGAGGAGAACTGCCCGATGGAGATCGCGAACTCGCTCTACATGCACGCCCTGCAGGTGGACATGGAGAAGATGTTCGGCCACGTCCCGGGTGTGGACATGGAGCTTCCGGTGCTTGCGCTCGTTGAGGAGCAGGCGGAGCGCCAGCGGCTCTTTGACACCGGTGACGACCAGATCTTCGACGTCTTCAAGTAACCCTGTGTCATGGCAGGCGGTGATGGGGGTAACCCCCTGCGCCTGCCCGGGTTTCTGATCGTCAAAGAACATATTGAGTTTCTATAAAGGCCTCACTGCCCCCGTGCCGGTGCAGGAGCGCGTCAGGCAATACCGGCGGCGGCGAAGATTCCCCATGCCCTCGTTCCCGCCGCCGGAGAGCCGCAATATCCTTATTGTCATGGCATTTTGGCGTCTGCACGACAGGAGCAGCGTCGATCTAAAGGCTGAACTGCTACGGGATCCCGATGCGATTTTTCAGGTCCATTTATTGTTCGATATCCGTGTCTCAAGAACCTCCTATGAAGGGGTGCCGGGGCTGAGGGTCGCCTGCGATCTCGGTGAGAATG
>JAAZGM010000044.1 GCA_012511245.1 Methanomicrobiales archaeon
GGACGCGCCGCACTCGCGTCTACAGTTCTCTCATGTCACCGGGGTAATAGTTCCCCAAGTTATTAGATGACGCATGCGATATTTATACAATTCTATTTCATATCGTCAATCAATTTCCATTTTTGCCTCAGTTTGACGAGAGCCATCCAGATCAGCCAGAACATCGGGAAATATTCTTGAGAGGTTAACCCGGGTGAAGAAAGAATGAGAGATAGATGGAACTTATGGAAAATAATCATTACCGGCACCGGCGGAGATCCGTACACGGGGAGGGTACCATCCTGAAACCCCGGTTATCACAGGACACTCCTCCCGCAAAAACCCGGTATATTCTTATAACATCGCAGAAAATTCCGATTATGCGAATACCTGCATTCTTTGCCACCCTATTCATCATCGCCATGGTGATCGGGACGGGCTGCACGGGAGAGGCCCGGCCCTCCTCCGGAGGGGAAGTTCTCCAGGAAGCTGTCACCGGGATCGACGACGAACTCACAGAGGTACGGGTATCAATGGGCGAGAGTGCCCGGGTGCTCGGCGAAACAGGGCTTACGAGCACCACCGGAAAGGAAGCGGTGCGGCAGGCGATGTTGAACCACCCTTATGCGGAGTCGACCCTGGTGGTGACGAAGGACAGCATCGTGGTCATGGCCGTGCCCGATGATTACGCCGGCACGGTGGGAAGCGACATATCGTCCCACCTTGAGACCGGACGGTCGATCCGGGAGCAGGTGCCGCTCGTAAGCGAGGTCTTTCCTCTTGCAGAGGGATATGCCGGGGTTGCCCAGAGTTACCCGATCTTCGGAGAGGACGGGGAGTACCTCGGGTTCGCAAGCATCGCCTACCGCCCCGATACCCTGATCGGCCGGGTGGTCGCTCCCCTGGTGGACGGCACCCCGTATGAGATCCGGGTGATACAGACCGATGGCCGCGTGATCTACGATATGGTGCCCGAAGAGATCGGAAAGAACCTCGTCGCAGACTCTGCACAAGGATCCCCGGCACTTCAGGAGACGTTCTCCCGCATCGCCGCCAAACCTTCCGGGTCGCTTGAGTACTCGTTTGAGGAGCAGCATGTGACGAAGAGGGTAGTATGGGGAACCGCCGGTATCGACGGAACCGAATGGCGCATCATCGTCATAGAGAGCCTGGATGCGGGAGGGGTTCCGGCCGCGACCGGCTGAAGAGCCTCACCAGGCGCCCGGCACCAGGGCGAAGAGCGCCCAGCCCATGTACTCGCGACCGTAGCCGAAGTACTCGTCCTGGATGCGGTGGAAGTAATCGATCACATAGTCTCGGTCGGGGTGATCGGGGTGGTTGCCGAGCCAGGATATGACCGACCGCCATATCCCTGACTCATAGCGGTCCCAGTCGGCGGAATCCGACCGGATGACGGCAGCGACGTCGAGCCCGGCATCCCGCACGACGCCGAGGATCTCGTACCCGGTCAGGACGTCGGGCCACTCACGGGCAAAATCCGGTGGAACCCGATCGGACTGCCAGTAACGGTCGCCGATGATGATGGTTCCTTCGCCGTGGATGAGGTCGAGGAGGGCATCGAGCGTCGCCGGGAGACCGCCCCGGATGTGCGACGCACCGATCGAGGCGGCGCAGTCGAACGGTTCGTCGGGGACGTAGTCCCGGGCATCCATGCACCGGACGCAGAGCTGATCCACGAGTCCCGCCGCCCGGAACGCCTCCTCCGCCCGGATGCAGGCATCCTCCCGCACCTCGATGCCGATGCCGGATATCCCGTACTCACGCCCCCAGAGGGCGAGGATCGTGCCGTTCCCGCACCCCACTTCCACGACGCGGGAGCCTTTCCCGAGCCCCGCCGCCTCTCCTGCGGCGAGCACCTTTCCGGGCGTCGTGGGGTTCATGATCGCAAGCGCCCCCTGTGTTATGCTGACGAGTTCGTTCTGATCCATGATGGCGGTCCTCCGGCTGTCATACAGGGTAGGCGTTTTTTCCAATTAAGCCCCTGCATGCCCGGGGGGGTGCCTGGCTCTCCCGGCCACCGCTGTGTTTGAGGCTCCCTATAACCTGACCCCTCTCTCGATGCGCGGTCAGCAGGAGTTCATCCTCCGGACCAGCCGATCCGGGCGCCGCCCTGCTGAAACCCGGCGATCCTGCGGGTATCGCCATGGAGGCCTTCGAGGGGACGTGAAGAACCGCCCCCCGGGCACTTTTTTTTCAGGATGCTGTAGAGCGGCGGCATCGATGGATAACATCTAATAACGCCTGGCAAACAAGAGATCAACATGCACGGGCGCCATATCCCTCTCCTGATCCTCCTTGTTGCAGCCGTCATTGCCGGTGGCTGCAC
>JAAZGM010000006.1 GCA_012511245.1 Methanomicrobiales archaeon
CGGGCGGTGCTCCGAAAGCACCGGTCCCGGCCGGAGGGTCTCTCGTTCGATTTTGTGATCACCGGCGACGGTATCAGAGTGGTATAACGCCGAAGAAGACCGTCTCGGCGGGGCCTTCCATCGTGACTGTCTCTCCGAGACGGATGACGAGCGGGCCGCCTCTTGTCTCGACCCTGACCGTATCAGCGGTCTTTTTGAGGTGGTGGGCGACCGCGGCGGAGGCCGTCGCGCCGGTCCCGCAGCTCTCGGTCTCGCCCTCGACGCCGCGCTCGAACGTCCGGATACGGATGCTGCCGTCCCCGGCGCACTCGACGAAGTTGACGTTCGCACCGAGAGCGAAGGATGGGTGGTTCCTGATGGCCGGGCCGACGGTGGCGATATCGACGGCGTCAACCTCATCCACGAAGACGACCGCGTGGGGAACGCCGGTATTTACCGCGTAGACGGTGAAGCCCAGGATCTCCTCCTGGTATTCGCCGCTTCCCGTTGCCGGGACGGCGCTCCGCTCGAATGCAGGTCTCGGCATCGTGATCGTCGCGGTGAATTCATCGTCCGTATAGCCCATCGTCACCGTTACGACCCCCGCCCCGGTCTCGACCGAGCAGGACTCTTTTACGTAGCCGACGTCATGGGCGTACTTCACGAGACAGCGGATGCCGTTTCCGCACATCTCCGCCTCGCTCTCATCGGGCTGAAAGAGCCGCATCCGGACGTCGGCGGCGTCCGATGCCTGGAGGAAGAGGACGCCGTCAGCGCCGATGCCGAACCTGCGGTCACAGAAGAGCGCTGCAAACCCTCCTTTCATATCTTCGGGGATGGCTTCGCCGTCGTACTCGTCGATCAGGATGAAGTCGTTGCCGTTTCCGTGCAGTTTGGTGAACGCAATATCCATGGTCTCGCCTCTCCTCTAAGTATGGGAGCGGCGGGTGATAAACCGTGGTGGTTCGGCCGGTGGGTACGGGTGGGCACCACCCGGAAGAGGGGATAGGAATCCCCCGGTTCCCCACCCATACGTATATACTCCTCCCGGAACCAGAGCTTAGGTACATATGGCCATGAAACTCAAACTCCTGGAGCTGACCGACGAAAAAGCCCAGATCCTCTTTGAAGGCGAAGGCAACACCTATATCGACGCGCTCGCCGCCGAACTCATCCGCGATCCACAGGTGGATGTGGCGCAGCGCAAGCAGGCATTCCGGTTCACGGACCCCGAACTGATCGTCACCACGATCGGCGGCCGGCCCCCTATCCTTGCGATCACCGACGCGGCAAAACGGCTCTCCGGCTACGCGGAGGAACTCCTCCAGCAGATGGAGAGCCTCAATACCGCATAATAGCCATGACGAAGAGCGCCGAAGGCTTCGCCCGGGTTGCCCGGGAAGTCTTTGCTCCCATCTATCCCGTCGTCGCTGAGCAGGCGCTCGCGTGGTCGGGCATACGGGACGGGATCGCGCTCGATCTCGGGAGCGGTCCCGGCCTCCTTGCGGTTGCGCTTGCAGAGAAGAGCAGCCTCTCCGTCATCGCGTTCGACGCCGATCCGACGACCGCCCCGATTGTCCGGGAGACCGCCGCCGGATACGCGGGGCGGGTGGCTCCGGTCACCGGCGACGTCCATCGCATGCCGTTTTGTGATAACACCATCTCGCTCATCGTCAGCCGGGGCTCGATCTACTTCTGGGAAGACCGGGTGCAGGCGTTTGCTGAGATCGAGCGGGTGCTCAGGCCCGGCGGCGCCGCATTCGTCGGCGGCAGCTTCGGGACGCTCGCGATCCAGGAGGCCGTATTTGCCAGGATGCGGCAGCGGAACCCGGACTGGGATCAGGAGATCGTCCGGAGGACCGGCCGGGCGACGCCCGAGGCGCTCCGGCGGGAACTTGCCGAGAGCGGCGTCGCCCATGCCCGTATCAGGGAAGAAGAAGCAGGGTTGTGGGTGGAGATCCGGAAAGGATCCGAACCCGTCTAATCTGCACGCTCGGTGAAGATGATCGTCCCGGCGATCCGGGTGATCTTGATCTTCACCGTCTGGCCCGGTTTTGCGTTTGCAACATACATCGTGTAGCGGTCGAGCTTCACCACACCGTCGCCGCGCTTCGAGAGGAACTGCGGTGTGACGTCCATGATCGCACCTTCGGTCGGTTTTGCCGCCGCACCCGGATCCGCAACCGCTTTTCTCTTCCGCACCGGCCGGTGGCCACCGCAGGCGTCGCACCGGAGCGTCAGGATACGGTCGGTCTTGACGAGGCGGGTATCGGGTTTTCCGCACTCCGAACAGATGACGTAATCCTCGACGTAGCCGTGGATGATCGTGTTGATCTGCTCCTGCTCGAACTTTCCGGAGAAGACCGCCCGCGTCCCCTCCACCTTGCCGGCGGTGCCGAGTTCGCCGAGGAGGTGCTTCATGAGGTGGTCCTGGTCGCGCCGGAGGGTTCCCGCGATCTCGGCGAAGTTCTCAAAGACCGTGGTCTTCCCCTCGATAAAGACACGGGCGACAGGTACCGTGAACCGGTCCTCGAACTCCGTCGGCTCCGTGATATTGGTATACGCCTTCTTCAGAAGGTCTTCATATGACGGGGTCATACTCACGTATTGGTTGCGCGACGTCAAAAAGTGAGTACCTCAAACGGCATCTGCACATACTTATGTAGGCGGCCGGCCCACAGGTTCAACCGTATGCTCTCCCCACAGGACCTCACGCTGCTGCGGACGACCCTTGGACGCGACCTGACCGACGTCGAACTTGCCTGTTTTGAGAACCTCTGGAGCGAACACTGCAGTTACCGGTCTACGAAGTCCCTCCTCAAGACGTTTCCCACGACCGGGACCGATGTGCTGCTCGGGCCGGGGGACGACGCCGCGATCGTGCGGTTCAGCGAGACCTGCGCCCTTGCCATCGGGATGGAGAGCCACAACCACCCGAGTTACATCGATCCCTACAACGGTGCCGCCACCGGGGTCGGGGGGATTGTCCGCGACATCCTCTCGATGGGCGCCCGTCCCATCGCCCTGATGGACCCGCTCTACTTCGGGCCTCTCGACAACGAGAAGAACCGCTACCTCTTCGCGCAGGCCGTCGCCGGGATCGCTGATTACGGCAGCGGCATCGGTGTGCCGGTCGTCCGGGGCGAACTCGTCTTCGATCCCTCCTACTCAGGTAATCCGCTCGTGAACGTCGTCTGCGTCGGAACGGTGGATCCGAACTGCTACATCACCGCCCGGGTCAAACGGCCAGGGAGCCGCCTCGTCCTCGTCGGTGCCGCGACCGGCCGGGAGGGGCTTGGCGGGGCATCGTTTGCATCACGCGACCTTGCCGGGGATGCCGTTGCTGTAACCGGCGATCCGCACGTAGAAAAACGCCTCATCGAGGCCATCCTCGATATGGCGGCGACGGGAAACGTCCTCTCCTGCCGCGATCTCGGGGCGGCAGGGCTTGCCGGGGCGTCGAGCGAGATGGCGAGCACCTTCGGCGCAATCATCTATGCCGATCGGGTTCATCTCCGTGAGGCCGGGATGGTGCCGCGGGAGATCATGCTCGCCGAGTCGCAGGAGCGGATGCTCATCGAGGTGGCGCCCGAAGACGTCGCCCGGATGGGGGAGATCGCGGCGAAGCACGGCCTCGCCTGGAGCGAGGTCGGCGAGGTGATCGATGAGTCCCGCTATATCGTGAGGTTCCACGGCGAGACCGTCGCCGATCTCCCCATCGATCTCCTGGTCGGCGGAGCGCCGCTCTGCGCCCGGGAAGCGAACCCCTGCTCGGCGGAGACCCCGTTCGTCCATCCGGAGGCGCCGATAAAAGACCTTGCGCTCCGCGTCCTCGCGCACCCGGACGTGGCACGAAAAGATTGGGTCTACGAGCAGTACGACAGGGGCTCCCGTTCGGTCTCGCTCTCCCACGATGCCGCCGTCCTCCGCCTGGAGGATAAGGCGCTCGTCCTCTCCTGCGGCTGCAGCCCCTCCCAGATCTACCTGAAGCCCTTCGAGGGGGCGGCGAACGCCGTCATCGAGAACGCGAGCAACCTCGCCTGCCTCGGCGCCGAACCGCTCTGCATCGTCGACTGCCTGAACTTCGCAAGCCCCGAACGCCCGGAGATCGCGTGGCAGATCGAGCAGTGCATCCTCGGCATCGGGGAGGCGGCGCGGAGGATGGGCGTCCCGGTCGTCGGCGGCAACGTCTCGCTCTATAACGAGAGCAGTGAGTTTAAGACGCAGATCAAACCCACACCGTCGATAGGGATGGTCGGACGGGGCGAAATCAGGAAATGGACCGCTCCCACCGAAGGGGATTTGCTCGCCCTCATCGGGGCAACGCTGCCCGACTTCGGCGGCTCCGTCCTCGATGCGGTCAGCGGGTGCGGCGGCCCGGCGCCCGCGATGGCGGATCCGGCCGTCGTCGCCGTCGTCCGGGACCTGGTCGGGGCGGGGAAGGTCACGAGCGCGACGGATCTCTCCCGGGGCGGCCTCATCGCGGCACTCGCGAAGATGGCGCCCAGTGCGGACGTCACACTCGCCGGCGACCCCCTCGCGGAACTCTTCTCCGAGACCTGCGGCCGGTTCCTGGTCGCGGTCAGGGACAGGTCGGCCTTTGCCGGCGTGGAGCACCGGATCATCGGGACGGTCGGCGGCGATGCGCTCATCCTCCGCCTGAAGGATGAGACCGTCGTCATCACC
>JAAZGM010000297.1 GCA_012511245.1 Methanomicrobiales archaeon
AAGGTTCCCGCCGACGACCGCATGGACGAGATCGTCCTCGGCGGGGCGGTCGTGGGTGCGGTCCGCTACATCCCTGAAGAACGCCGATGGGAGCCTCTGCCGCGTCCTGCCGCCGCAAACTATCTGCAACCGACGAAACGGTATGTCGTCGTCGATGACGGCGCGATCCCGTCCATCCTTGAGTCCGGGGCAAGCGTCCTCGCGCCCGGCCTTGCCTCGATCGATCCCGCCGTCCGCGAGGGGGACGAGGTCTTCATCCTGGCAAAGACCGGCGAGTGTATCGGCGTCGGGAGAGCGCGGGTCGATGCCGCAACTGCGAAGACGATGGAGCGGGGCGTCATCGTCAGGACGAGAAAGAACGTCCAGTCGATCTCTGTACCCGGAGAAGCGGCATGGGAAGATGCCGTCAGGGCGAACGAACCAGTCCTCGCGGAGTACGAGGATAAAAGCGTCCGGTTCGTCCGCGAGGTCGCAGAGCGGAACCGCGAGAGCCCCACGGTCTCCTACTCCGGCGGCAAAGACAGCCTCGCGACCCTGCTCGTCGTCTTAAAAGCACTCGGCCCGGTGCCGCTCCTCTTTGCCGATACCGGGTTTGAGTTCCCCGAGACATGCGAGAACGTGGATGTGGTTGCGGAGCACTACGATCTCCCCGTCCTGCGGGTCTGTGATAACGAGACGTTCTGGGAAGTGTTTGAGGAGAACGGTCCGCCGGCCGTCGACAACCGCTGGTGCTGCCGCGTCTGTAAACTCGACCCCATCGGCCGTCTGATCAACGAACAGTGGGGCGAATGTCTCTCTTTCATCGGGCAGAGGAAGTACGAGTCGGTGCGGCGGATGCAGAGCAGGCGGGTCTGGAAGAACCCCCGCATCCCGCAGCAACTCTCCGCCGCCCCCATACAGCAGTGGACGGCGATGCATGTCTGGCTCTACATCTTCCGCGAAAAAGCGCCCTACAACACCCTCTATGAGCGGGGGCTCGACCGTATTGGATGTTTCATCTGCCCCGCAAGCGACCTTGCGACGTTTGCCCTCATCGAGGACTCTCACCCCGAACTCCTGGCGATGTGGCGCGAGAATCTTGCCCGGTGGCAGGAGAAACAGGGTCTCGCCCCGGACTGGATCGAGCGCGGCCTCTGGCGAAAGCAGGGGGGCGCGGATGAGGAGGGGGACAGTTATAACTGAGTATGAGCCCGGGTTTACCTGTGCCGATAGGGCGTCTACCGGGGCATCTGCCCTGAAAGCCCGGGTGTCTTGTAGAGGAGAAAGACTCGCCTTAGTAGTTGAGCAGGATCGTGTAAGGGTAATCTTGTAAGAATAGGATTTTTTTTAAAATTGGATTCTAAACATCCCGTTAAAGTGCTGCGGGTGGGATCCGAACCCACGATTTCCAGATGTCCCAGGTTTGGACGCACCGTTTCTCTCGAAAACCCTATGAGTCTGGCGCCCTAACCGACTAGGCCACCGCAGCGCACAAAGTGCAGTATAACAATGATCTATCGACAAATAAACCTTATGCATCCAGGGAAAATGAGACGGGAGGTCACTCCGTGTTTTTCCGGAGGTATACCTCGACCGCCGTGGTGATCGCCGCCACCTTCTTCCCCTGCCGGAGCGATGCAGCCAGCGTCTGCATACGTGTCTCCTCCTCGCGGAGGTAGCAGCGCAGGCTCGCGGCGATGTGCTCCTCCTGCAGGAAGTGCGTGTGCGTATCGCCGGCGATGAAGTGCGGGTTTCGCATGATCGCGTAGTGGAGCGGGAGCGTCGTCTTCACGCCCAGGACGACATACTCATAGATTGCCCGGCGCATCCTCTGGATCGCCTCCTCGCGGTCGGATCCCCAGGCGCAGAGCTTCGATATCATCGAGTCGTAGTGCGGGGGGATGGCGTAGCCCACGTGGATGCCGGAATCGACCCGTATCCCGGGTCCGCCCGGCGACCGGTAACGGACGATCTTACCCGGGTCCGCGGAGAAGTTGTTCAGCGGATCCTCAGCGTTGATCCGGCACTCGATCGCGTGCCCCCGGATGCTGATATCCTCCTGCTCCATCGCGAGGTCTTCTCCGGCGGCGATGGCGATCTGCTGCTTCACGATATCCACCCCGGTGATGAACTCCGTGACGGTGTGCTCCACCTGCAGCCGGGTGTTCACCTCCATGAAGTAGTAGTTGCCGTTCGCGTAGAGAAACTCCACCGTGCCCGCGTTCTTGTAGTTCGACGCCTTTGCCGCGGTGATGGCCGATGCCGTCATCCGTTCCCGGAGATCGGGCGTCATGATCGGGCAGGGCGCCTCTTCGAGGAGTTTCTGGTGCCGGCGCTGGATGGAGCACTCCCGATCGTAGAGGTGAACCGTGTGCCCGCTCGCGTCGGCAAGGATCTGAACCTCGATATGGCGCGGTTTCGCGAGATACTTCTCGATGAAGACCGTCGGGTCGCCGAAGGCGGATCCTGCGATCCGCATCCCTCCCTCGATCGCCTCTTCAAGCCCCTCCTCGCTCTCGACGATGTGCATGCCGATACCGCCGCCGCCCGCGCTTGCTTTCACGACCACCGGATAGCCGATATCGGCGGCGACCTTCTTTGCTTCATCGAGTGTGGTGACGCCCTCGGGCGTTCCCGGGAGGACCGGGACACCTGCCTTGCGCATCATCCCCTTCGACCCGATCTTTGAACCCAGCACCTCGATCGTCCGCCATGCCGGTCCGATGAACGTCAGCCCCTCTTCCTCGACCAGTTTTGCAAACTGGTAGTTCTCAGCAAGAAACCCGTATCCTGGGTGGATCGCTTCCGCAGCGGATTTCCGGGCGATATCGCAGATCCGCTCCTTGTTCAGGTAACTTTTGGACGGGTGCGCCTCGCCGACATAGAAGGCCTCATCGGCGTACTTGACATGGAGTGCGTTCTTATCGGGCTCAGAGTAGATCGCAACCGTGTCGATCCCGAGTTCCCGGCAGGCGCGCATAATCCGGATGGCAATCTCGCCACGGTTGGCGACCAGGATCTTATCAAAATACTTCATCGCGTACGCTCTCTCTCCTGACAACCCGGGGAGTGCCTCACTCGATGATCATCAGCACGTCGCCGTTCTGCACGACATCCCCGGCATTCACAAAGATCTCTTCGACCTTGCCGTCACGTGGGCTCCTTATGGGGTTCTCCATCTTCATCGCCTCGAGAACGATGAGTGTATCCCCCTTCTTGACGGTGTTCCCTTTCTGGGTCAGCACCTGGAGAACCATGCCCTGCATATTGCTCTTGACGCCGCCTGCGACATCACCGCGGGGAGCCCTCCCTTTGCCTTCCGGAGCGGCCGCAGGGCCAGGGACCGTGACCGAGCACCCCTCCACGGTGACGATCCGGACCGAGAAGATCTCGCCGTCGACCTCCACCTCCATGGAGCTCGGGACCTCCGCTGTCCGTGCCACCGGGGCGGCCGGTTTCGGGATCGTCTCAGCCTGGCGCTCGCCCCTGAGGAACGATGGGGCAACGCTCGGGTAGAGGATGTAGGTGAGGATATCCTCCTCCTTTGAGACCAACCCCTGTTCCTCTGCCTCCTTGCACATCTGCTCGCATATGGGTGCAAGAAGATCCGCCGGGCGAACCGTGACCGGTTCTTCGCCGTCGATGATCAGATCCCGTATCTCAGGGCTGATCGGGGCGGGTGAACGCCCGTAGAGGCCGCGGACATAGTCTTTCACCTCTGTCGTCACGTTCCGGTAACGCTCTCCGCCCATGAGGACGTTGAAGACCGCCTGGGTTCCCACGATCTGGCTCGTCGGCGTCACGAGCGGCGGATAGCCGAGATCCTTCCTCACCCGCGGGATCTCTTCGAGAACCTCCTCCAGGCGGTTGAGCGCATTCTGTTCCTTGAGCTGCGAGATGAGGTTTGAGATCATGCCGCCGGGAAGCTGGTAGATCAGGACGTCCGAGTCGACCCGGTCTGCTATGGCGTTAAAGAGCGGTTCATACTTCTCCCGCATCTCCTTGCAGACATTCCGCACAGTACGTAGCGGCAGGAGGTCGATGCCGGTATCGCGTGGTGTCCCGATGACACTTGCAACAATGCTCTCCGTCGGTGGCTGAGATGTTCCGAGCGCGAACGGCGACATCGCCGTATCGAGGATATCCACGCCGGCATCGATCGCCGCCTGGTAACTCAGAGGCGCAACGCCGCTCGTGCAGTGGGAGTGGAGGCCGACCCTGATATCGACCCTCTCCTTGATCCCGGTGATCAGGTCGCGGGCATCGTGGGGCATGATCAGCCCCGCCATGTCCTTGATGCAGATCGAGTCGCACTCATGCGCATAGAGTTCCTCCGCCATATCGACGAAGGTTGCAACGGAGTGAACAGGACTCGTCGTATAGGATATTGCGCCCTGCAGGTGCGCTCCGACGTTTCGCACCTCCTCCATCGCCTTTGCCATATTCCTGATATCGTTGAGTGCATCAAAGACCCGGAAGATATCGACCCCGTTCCGCGCGGATGCCGCCACAAACCTCTCCACGACATCATCGGGATAGTGGCGGTAGCCAACGAGGTTCTGGCCTCGCAGGAGCATCTGGATCGGGGTGCGCTTGAGCTCGGCCTTCAACGTCCGAAGGCGTTCCCAGGGATCGTCGTTTAAGAACCTGATGCAACTGTCAAAAGTCGCACCGCCCCAGGCTTCGACTGAGAAGAAACCGACTTCGTCAATAGCCCGGGCAAGAGGAAGCATATCCTCAGTCCGGAGTCGGGTAGCGATCAGCGATTGATGCGCGTCCCTAAGCGTGGTGTCGGTTATATTGAGTACATTAGACCTGGCCGCACACATCGAATATTACACCTCGAAGGGCTGAGGAGATCGCGATAAAGCCTCTAAAAAGTTCACTGTAATAATATAAAAACATCTCGAACCAGGAGCCACGATAAAAGTCCGAATATCACTGCCGATGAAGACGCCAGAATATCTCGCCGGTCTGTTCTGAATCGGGGGCATATCTGTCCTCCGAGCGTGTATCCCCGCACCACCAGCAGTCTGGCGACTTCATCAGCCCTCCGGATCTGGGTTATGATGAGCAGAACAGCGATCGGCACGATCGTGCGTATCCCGATAGGGACTCCTTTGAGCGCCAATGCGATCCGCACCTGATCGATCTCCTGACGGATCACGTAAAGTCCGGTGAGCCCCATCTCAGCGATGAGCCCGATCTCAAACCCGATCCGCTTTCCAAGAGCCCAGACCGCCACGGCAAGCACTTCTCCCTCCTCTGTCTCGGAGTACGCCCATGCGGCAAGGAGAAGAACCACGACCATCCGTATGAAGTAGGAGAGGCCGGGGCCGCCGCCCCACGCCGAGACGAGCGCTGTTACGCCGATCATCGCGATGAGGGAGAGAAAGACCCCGGATCGAGGGAGGACTTTTGTGCGCGGTGTGAAGACGAGCCACCAGGCCAGAGCTGCGGCGGCGCCCGCCATACTTGCAAACGCAAAAAGCGAGAGGACGACGGTGGAAAAAAGCCTCAGCCTTGGATCCTGCATATCGCCTCCCGGGCATCCTCAAGCGTGATGTTCTCGGGGCGGGCGCCCTGGTTCAGGGCATACACAAGGTATGGGGGGGCATGGCGCCACAGCGGGATCGCGTCCGGTACGCTGCCGAGGGAGGTCAACGTCCCGCCCTCCATCTCCCAGATGGCGTCAACCCGGGGAAGAATCGCGCGCTCATGCGAGAAGATGATGGTAATCCCTCCCTCCCTCTCCTCGATCATCCTGCAGGCCTTCTGTTTGGCGACGCAGTCAAGCGAGCTGAACGGTTCGTCCAGCATCAGCAGATCGGGATTCCGCATGAATGTGCAGGCCAGGATCAGCCGCTTCAGTTCGCCGCGGGAGAGATGGAATGGATCATCATCGCCGCGCCCGCGAAGATCCGCCTGTTCGAGCACACTGGCCGGCGCAAGCCCCCATGACCCGGCCTCCTCGGCGACGGTCGGGCAGGTGACATGGTACTCGGGGAACTGCAGCAGGAGCAGGGCAGATTCGACTCCCTGCCGCTGGATGGATCCACTCCCAGGATGGAGGAGCCCGGCAAGCAGGAGGGCAAGCGTCGACTTCCCGCTCCCCACCGCTCCGCTGACGAGGTGCACTCCTTCCCCGAAGGTGCCGCTGCCCCGGAGGGTGAACGGGCCGCGGGAGAAGTGAACATCCCTGACGTCCACCCTCACCGGCGGATCCTCCACATTGAAGGGTAGAAGCACGTCTCTTCGAGGTTCGCAAAGACCTCTTCCGGTGTCCCGTGGTGCCTGACCGTCCCTCCCGTCATGAAGACGACGTAATCCGCTTCTGCCGCGAGATCCATCGACTGCGTACACCAGAGCACGTGGGCGGCTTTGCTCTCCCTCACGGCGCCCTGGATCTGTGCGGTTGTCCCTGCATCCAGATGCGAATCGGCCTCGTCGAGGATGAGCACCTCAGGGTCATCGACACCGGCAGCAGCAAGTGCAACGAGGGCCTTCTCACCCCCTGAGAGCGTAGAGACCTTTTTGTCGAGGAGGTGCCGGATACCGATCTCCTCCGCGGCCGCCCGGACTCTCTCATCCGTCTCAGGACAGGAGCGGTGGCGAAACCGGGGGGATGACGCGATCTCATCGTACACCCGTGAGAAGAGGAGTGTCCGGTCGGGAAACTCTCCCACCCATCCGATCCTCACAGCGGCGGGCCGGCGGTCGAGGAGCAGGACTGTCCCTCTCCGGGGATCCTCGATGCCGGAGCAGACCGAGAGCAGTGTCGTCTTGCCGCTTCCATTCGGCCCTATCACGGCGATATGGCGTGCGTCCATCTCCAGATCGGGGATATCGATGATCCGGTGCCGGAGACCGGTGATCCGGATCATGTCACCCGTCTACCTATGGTATACGCCGCGAAGACCTTCACGACATCCCCGACGATGAATGGGACGACCCCGATCAGGATGGCCTCGATCAGCGAGAGCGATGCCGAGAAGGCGAGCCACGCCACACCGAAGAGGTATATCGCGAAGGTTGCTATGATCAAGCCTGCGGCCCGGTACTTCGGCGCCTCATACTCGTAGGCAAGACCGGTGATGAGGGCGGCGGGGATGAACCCGACCAGAAATCCGCCAGTTGGGCTGAGGAGCACACCCAGACCAGCCGTGCCGTTGTGAAAGACCGGAAGGCTCATCGCCCCGAGGAGGATGTAAAGGGCGACAGGGATCACGGCATACCGCTTCATAACGATCCCGGAAAGGAGTACAAAGAGTGTCTGGAGCGTGATCGGGATCAGGGGCAGCGGTATGGATATCCAGCTCCCGGCAGCGATGAGCGCAACAAACGTGCCGCTGTAAGCGAGGATCTGGGCGCGATGTTTCATGTAAACCGTTTTATGTTGGCTGGTTGACAATAAAAAAAAGCCCTCTCAGACCAGGGAATATCGTAGAGGGGCATTGCCCCTGAACACTAGAGCTGGAAACAGTCGCCGGCGATAACCCGCTCTATTCCCCCGTTATCCCTGCGGATGATCAGGGCACCGTGCCTGTCGATATCGATTGCCACCCCTTCAAAGGTCTTGTTGATCGTCCTGATGGCCACCCGCTGGTCGAGCGTCAGGGAGAGGCTCTTCCACTCGCGGATGATTGAGTCGTACTCCCCATCCTCAAGCTGCTGGAAGCGGAGCTCAAACTCCCGAAGCACCCGGGCAAGGAGCGCCACACGGTCGACCTCGTGGCCGACCTCCGCCTCGAGTGAGGTCACCGTGTCTTTCAGGTTCGGTGGAAGTTCGTCGAGCGATATGTTTGCATCGATCCCTATCCCGAGCAGGGCATAGTGGACGGTATCCGCCTCTGCAGCGAGTTCCAGGAGCAGCCCACCGACTTTCTTCTCCCCGGCGAAGATGTCGTTCGGCCACTTGATGAGCGCACTGATGTTGTACTCCTTCCTGATGGCGCGGGCAATCGCGATCGACCCGGCCATGGTGATCATGAAGAGCTGATCGATGGGGATCTTTGGTTTCAGGATGATGGTGACCCAGATCCCGCCGGCGGGCGAGACCCAGGCCCGTCCGAGTCTGCCGACCCCCCCTGTCTGCTCCTCGGCGATGATCACCATGCCGTGCAGTTGTTCGGGATCGGTCTCACTCGCAAGCTGTTTTGCGATCCAGCTCGTCGAGGCGGTGCGGTCGAAGTGGCGGATCTGCTTGCCGATGAGCCGGGTGCGGAGCTGTTTATGGATCTCGTAGGGGAGGAGTTTGCCGCTCGTTGATTCAAGGCGGTACCCTTCCGTGCGGGATGATACTATGCTGTATCCGAGCCTCCGGAGTTCCCGCACCTGTTTCCAGACAGCCGATCGGGTGATACCCAGCTGTTCTGCGATCCGCTCACCCGATATTGGGCCGGGGGCCTCCTCGAGAATCTTCAGTATGCTGATTGCCGTATCCTTCATGCACATTCACCGTTTCGCTGCAGGCGTCTCAGTCGGGAGCGGGCACGGGTCCTCACCGCATACCTGTCTGCGGATACCCGCGCTCTGTTCCATAAATTCCGCCAGATCGAAGATGCCGGTTGCATCAACGACACCGATCGCGCCGATAGCCTCACCGCTACCATCCCTCACCGGTGCTACCACCACCGGGATGCCCCGGTAAGGGCCTGTGGGGGGTCTTATCCGCTTCACCGTGTTCTCAGCCAGAACCTCCTCCAGGATGGGGCCTGTGTACGCCTGATCGATGACCTTTCCGTTCTCAATCCTGATCCCCGGCTGGTCGCGAGACCGTGCCGTGATAGGCAGACGGTTGAGCAGATCATGGATGCACATCATGATGGGAGCGAGATCGTGCGCTGTAGAAGATGCAGAGATGACGTATTGCTCCATGGCCATATCTATACTTTTCATAAGGTTATAGCTAGAATAAGGTTTCCCTATCGCTGTAGAAGAACTCCTTAATGAATTCACGCGATGGGTATTCATGGATGCTTGAGACCAGGATCATGCCGTCACCGATCGCTTTTCCGATGAGGAGTGCCTCGCCGTTCTCTGAGGTGGCAAAGGTTTCGCCGCTGTTGACCGGAAACGTGCCGTCACACTCGACGGCACCGAGATCATATCCGGCAAAAAGGGAGTTGTACCTGCTCTCCCCGGTGAACCTGACCGCACGCGGCCCGTAACCGAACGAGTAGGTCAACGGGAACGGGAGCCAGTCATACGCGTCCTCTCGAAGGCAACCCGCGCCGAAGACAAGCATCCGTCCCCCTCCTTCGATGAAACGCCGGATACGGCTGCTGGATGCCCGGAGGGCAGGGAGGAGATTCGAGTAAGCCGGGTTTGCAAACCCTGTCGGCACGATGAGTGCCGCAAACTGCCCCCGCCAGAATGGGGAGGCGAGCATGTAGGGGTTGACCGTCTCGCAGCAGGTGCCGCAATCCTCGATGAGCCGCGAGAACATGAGGGGGTTGTCCCAGAGCAACCCAACCCGTCCCGTCACCCCTTGATCACCCCGAGCGGGTTTAACCGGGCGACGGTGCCCGATAGCCCTGCCTCGTGCACGATGCGCACCACTTCATGGCTCGGTTTATACACTTCCGGTGCCTCCTCTGCAAGGACGGAGTCGCTGTGGGCACGCACGAGGATCCCCGCGCCGGCGAGCTGTTCCCGGAGTTCCCGCCCTCGCACCTCCTTCTTTGCCTTCGACCGGCTGAGCACCCTCCCGGCACCGTGACAGGTGCTCCCCCAGGTCTTCTGCATCGCAGCCGCCGTGCCGCAGAGGAGGTAGGAGGACGTCCCCATGCTTCCCGGGATGAGAACCGGCTGCCCGACCGCGGCATACTCGTGCGGGATGCCGGGAGCCCCCGGCCCGAACGCCCGCGTTGCACCTTTCCGGTGGACGCAGACCTCTGTTGCCGCACCATTGACGTCGTGGCGCTCGAACTTCGCAACGTTGTGCGCGACGTCGTAGACGAGCCGCATCTCATCGTAGTCGATCCCGAAGAGCTGCGTGAAGACGTTCCTTGCTTCGTGCATGATGACCTGCCGGTTTGCCCAGGCGTAGTTTGCGGCCGAGGCCATCGCGCCGTAGTACGCGCGGCCTTCCGGAGAGTCTACCGGAGCGCAGGCGAGTTGCCGGTCGGGGAGCTGTATCCGGTATTTTGCGAGCGCATGTTCGAGTGTTCGCAGATGATCCGTCGCGACCTGATGGCCGAGGCCGCGCGATCCGCAGTGGACCATGAAACAGACCTGCCCTTCGGTGACCCCGAACACCCGTGCCGCTTCCGGATCGACGATCTCCTGCACCACCTGGATCTCGAGGAAGTGGTTGCCGCCGCCGAGTGTCCCGAGTTGTGGGATGCCCCGCTGGCGCGCCTTGCCGCTGACTGCATCCGGATCCGCCCCCGGCATCGCGCCTTCTTCTTCACACCGGACGAGATCAGCGTCGGTTCCAAGCCCGCGCTCGACCGCCCACCGTGCGCCGTTCTGCATGACCTCAACGACCTCCTTGTTCGAGATCCGCAGGCCGCTCTTTCCTCCCACTCCGGTCGGCACCGCGGCGAACAACCGTTCGATCAGTTCCCGTTTCTTGCCGGCGAGATCCGCCTCGGTGAGCGGCGTCGTGATCAGCCGGACACCACAGTTGATATCGAACCCGACCCCGCCGGGCGATATGACTCCCTCGGTCATATCAAACGCGGCGACGCCGCCGATGGGAAACCCATACCCCCAGTGGATATCGGGCATGGCAAGCGAGTGCCTCACGATCCCGGGAAGCGTTGCAACGTTTGCGAGCTGGCGGACCGCGCCTTCTTCGAGTGTCTCTGCAAGGGTGCGAGAGAGGAAAAAGCGCCCCGGCACCCGCATATCGGGGACATAACCGATGGGGACCTCCCATTCGAGATCTCCAATCTTGTTGATTCCTTCAAGCATATGGATCCCTCTCATATGTCAAATATGATATCCACAACATAGTTTTCTTCTTCTTTAACGATTTCGAGCCCAAAGTAAGATATTCCTTTGATGTGCGCCCCTGCGGAATGCCGTGCAGGATCGAAGGGTTCGCCTCTCAGGACAGCGGAGAGCCGGGTGCTCTGGATATCGACGTCAAACGCACAGAAGACGATGTTCTCGACCTCGCTGACGAAGAGGAGTTCAGAGAGGTAGTCGATGAGAAGTGATTCAGGATTCTCCGCCTCAAGGTCGATCCTCCACCCGGCCCCACGGTCCTCACAGGAGCCATACATGACGTGGAACATCGCCCGGCCCGCCTCCTCAAAGAGTTCGTTCAAGGTCGCGCCCCGCACCCGCATGAGAACATCGGCGGTGTGCTCCAGTTCTTCAAAACTCATGGCTTAGATGTCTTCATAGAATATGGGGATCATTTCCCTGTGGATGGAATCGATATAGTGAGCCTGGTGTTTCGAGACATAGATCGTGTAATCGCCGACGGGGATCTGCAGATCCGTTGCCTTCGGCGGTTTGATGGATATCGGCAGGAGTATGGCTCCACCGCAGGATGTGCTCACCCGGAAGTCGCGTTTTCTCTTGAGGACATATGATCGGACTTCCTCTGTGACGTATAAAGCCTGTGACCGGCCCGGCTCTTTAACATCGCTCTGCATGATAGTCACATATGTTGGTGCCGGGGCTAAAAAAGAGGTATGATTCCGGAGGGGGTCAGGTTGCCCCGAGGATGTTTGTCACCACATCTACATACTGATCTTTCAGCTCGTAGATGGAGTTTGTTCCTTCTGCATTCCGTCTCACGCGCAGGATGCCTATGCGGGACGCAATGGTGCCAACCATGGATGCGATGGAGTGGTAACTGATGGTAAACTGCTCCTGCAGTTTCTCGTGGATCTGGGGTATGGTGAGGGACTTTACTCTGACAAACAGGTTGAGCAACTCATGCCGGATCCCATCCCGGTCACGTGAGAGATACTCTTTGAGTCGGGATTCTATCTCTCTTTTGAGTTCACCGGGTGATCTCATATGTGCTTGTGATTCGGTATTTTATATATATCTTTTCTTTTTATCCATTTAATCGTGTGTTCTGCCAGGAGAACGGCAATTGTCTGACGAAATGATATTAAGTCGTGTATCATTGCTCTGTTTTCCTTAATTTTTTATATGGTCGCCTTGATCTACTTTTTACTGAATATATTTGTATTTCCGTAGCGCCCCTTCTTTCCGCCCCCTCCACGGCGCGCGTACTGCACAGCTCCGCCCCCGGGAAACAATCCTCTGCGGCCCGTGCCCTGCTCCTCTCTTTTCCGGGAAATTTCCGGGGCATTTCAGTAATATCCGGGCAAATTTCAGGTTCCACTATATATCCATGAGCAATCCTTTAACCTTTCACAATCGTACACTGATACAGCATGGAATTTGTTAGATATGATATCAACAAATACTCTCCGCGGCAGATGGTAGCGCTGCCCCTCGTTCTTCTCCTCCTTGCCGGAGTGTTGCTGGGCTACACCACGCTCACCACCGGCCTGCCCATAACCCCGGGCATCGACTTTGCAGGTGGAACGGCGGTCACCGTCTTCACATCCGACAGCAGAGAGACGATCGAGGCGACGTTCGCCGGGTATCCGCTCCAATCGGTGGGTGAGGGTGTCGGCAACGGGAAATACGTTCAGTTCGGTCCCATGGATGACGACCAGTACCGGAGTTTCACCACGCTCGTCAACGAGAAGTATCCCGATGCAAAAGTGGACCAGATCGGCGAGACGTTCGGAAAGACGCTCCAGAGTCAGGCCTTCCTCGCCCTGGTCTTCTCGTTCATCGGGGTGGCCGTCGTGATCTTCATCGCGTACCGAAACCCCGTTGCATCGTGCGCCGTCGTCCTCGCAGCCGCCTCCGATATCGCCATCACCGCCGGGGCCATGCAGGTCCTCGGCATTCCGCTCTCCCTCGGGACGACGGCGGCTCTGCTGATGTTGATCGGTTACGCAGCGGACAGCAACGTCCTTCTGACCACGCGACTCCTGAAGCGTAAGGGCAAGCTCGAAGAGAAACTCGCCGGTGCGTTCAGAACCGGGTTCATCATGACGACGACGACGCTCGGAGCCATCGTCGCCATGTGGGCAGTTGCTACGGTGGGGCAGATCCAGATCATCAGCGCGATTGCAAGTGTTCTCATCATCGGACTCCTCGTCGACCTGATGAACACCTGGATGCTGAACGCCGGGATACTCAAAGCGCACATCCGCAGGAGCGGTAAAAAATGAATAAAGAAACCTTCACCAATCTCGTCAAAGACTGGCGTGTGGCCCTGTTGCTTCTGCTCGTGATCGGCTCCCTCGTCGGCATCTACCTGGCCCCACCGAACCCTGAGCGGGGACTTGAGGGGAACCTCCAGTTCGGTCTTGATCTTGAAGGCGGCTCATGGCTGCAGCTGGAATTCCAGTCCGTCGTCGTAGCCTATTCGACCGATGGATCGGTCGGCGACCTCATTGAGAACCTGCGCAAAGAGCTCGAGACAGAGATCGTCCGGATCGATGAGAACCACCTTGAGATCCGAAAGAATGTTTTGCGTGCCGATCTTGAACCGATCTTCGCGGGATCGGGCGCCTCGATCATCACCTACCAGAAGGGCGTATCATCCTTTACCGCTGACGAAGTAAAACGGATCTTGAGCGACAAGGTGAACGCTCTCGGAATGCAAGATGCACGGATCAACCTGCTCACTCCGACGGGAAGCGAGTATCCCCAGTATGTACGGATAGAGCTTGCCGGCGTGGATATGGCGACCGCGCAGGAGATCATCGGCACCCAGGGTCTCTTCGAGATACGCATTCAGACGACCGGAAACGAGACCGAGCATGTCCTCTACGGCGACCAGATCACCAGCGTCGGCGTTCCGCAGAGGGACACCGACGGTCAGTGGGGCGTCGGTTTCTCGCTCACCGATGCGGGTGCAGAGGCTTTCCGCACTGCCGCCATCGAATCCGGAGCGGTCGATAATCCGAACGCTCACCATCTCGTGATGATCCTCGACGACGAGACGGTCTACAGCGCCCCCCTCTCCAGAGAACTTGCGGGACAGATCCGGTCGGGCCCGGTCAGTTCGCTCTCCGCGAGCACCGGAACCGGTGACGCCGGGCGTGAAGCCGCGATGACGCTCCAGATCCACCTGCGGGCAGGCGCCCTGCCGGTCCAGGTGGATATCGTCGGTTCCGGGTCCGTCCCGGCAGCGCTCGGCGAGCAATTCAAGATAACCGTCCTTCTTGCCGGGATCATCGCACTGCTTACCGTGGGGGTGATCGTCTACTACCGCTATCGCGAGCCCTCGATCGTTCTCCCCATGCTCGCCGTCAACTTCGCCGAGATCATCATCCTGCTCGGGATCTCCCGGTTCATCATACAACTCGATCTCGCCACGATCGCCGGTCTGATAGCGGTGGTGGGTACCGGCATCGATCAGCTCATCATCATAACGGACGAAGTCCTCCATGAGGGGCGTGTTCCGTCGCCGAACCTCTATATGAAACGGTATGGGCGGGCGTTCAGGATCATCGCCGTCGCCGCCGCGACGGTCTTCATCGCCATGCTCCCGCTGGCGCTGATGGATCTCTCCACCCTCAGGGGCTTTGCTATCGTCACCATACTCGGCGTTCTGATCGGCATCCTGGTCACGAGGCCGGCGTACGGGAAGATTATCATGGCGATCCTCTCAAAATAACAACCCACAATAACCTTTATTGCCCCGTTCACACACAATGTGTGAATGGGGTAAAGTATTATGGGAAAACCGGTTTTAATGGATTTTTTTGCCGAGTGGTGCGGTCCGTGCCACCAGCAGACACCGATCATCGATGAGCTCAAGAAGAGAATGGGTGATCAGGTGGACGTTCAGAAGATCGACGTTGGCGTCGACTCAGAACAGACCCGACAGTATGCCGCCAGGTATGACATTCAGTTCGTGCCCACACTGATCATCGAGAAAGATGGAACCCTCGTCCGGAAGCTGGTGGGTGTCCAGGATCTCGGCACACTCGAGAGCATCCTAAAACCGCTGGTGGAGTAGCGAAGATCGGGACCATCGGGGAACCGGCGATATCGGGGAGAGGGTATGGCGCTCCGGCTTTCGCCGAAGTGCGACGTGATCGTGGGATCGCGTGAGGAGGTATAGGCGGTCGCGACCTGAGAGACCCTGCAGGTGCAGGGGATGAAGTGCAGTCTTGCAGGCGTCACCTACCAGCGTGCGCGGTCGACGAGGCGGACATCGTCGTCCTCGCGATACCCTTGAACACCCTGACCGGGTTTGAAGGAAAGATCGTCATCAGCCCCGTCAACCCGATCGAGCGCACGAACTACTTCTACTCCCCCCTCCGCCGGAAGGCTCGGTGGCGATGATGATCAAGAGGATGCTTCCTGAGGGCGCGACCGTCTGTGCCGCGTTCAACAACATCGCCGCGAACAAGTGGAAGGTGCTCGACTACTCAGTCGCCGTCTGCTGCGGTGACGACGGGGCAAAGCAGCAGATCATGGAGTTCGTCAACGCCATCTCAAACCTCCGTGCCTATGATGCGGGGCCGCTTGCGGCCGCATCCGTCGTCGAGAGGCGTGACGCCTCTTCTCCTC
>JAAZGM010000045.1 GCA_012511245.1 Methanomicrobiales archaeon
CCCGGGCGCCCGAAGTCGGATACGATCGCGTATATCAGGCGTTCGAGGAACTGCTCACGGAGCTCGGAAGGGAGGCGAGCATGGTCGACCGTGTTGCAGCGGTCCTCGTAGACGACGTCCACCTCGCCTCCGACCATGATCGGCGCCTCCTGCGGGATGTCGTGCGCAACCTGCCGCCCGGCATCCTCCTTGTCTTCACCTGCCGGATGGAGGAGGGAGACGGTTCCGGATACGCGAAGATGCAGGAAGATATCCGGGACCTCGGCGCTGAGGAGGTGCAACTCCATGGGATGCGGAAAGATGAGATCCAGGAGTTTGGAAAGAAGCGGTTCAACCTCTCCATCGACGGTGCAACCGCCGCATTCCTTGAAGAAGTATCAGGCAATCCCTTCAGCCTTATGGCCTGCTTCAACGCCCTGCACAGCCGGGGGCTTGCACCGTCCCGGGAGAACGTTGCAGAGATCATCGGCGGGGCAAATGATCCGGCGGATCTCATCTATACCGCCCTCCCCCCCCTCGTGAGAGCGTGGGCGGAAGACCTCTGCGTCCTGAACCCACCTTTTCCCGCACCGGTCATGGCCTGTATGCTCGATCCCCTGGAAACAGGTGTTGCACCGGTCGTCGACTGGCTGCTGGAGAGCGGCATGTTCCGGAGAGGGCAGGGGGGCGGCGGGTATGCCTTTGCGCACCCCCTCCTGCAGGAGCACTGCAGGGACAACCTCCCCGAAAAGACGCGGGTCTCGCTCAACGCCCGCGCCGCAGACTGTTTCGAGCGCTCCATGCACCGCCTCCCGGGGAGGCTGCACGTCCTCCTCTCGCTTGCCGGCCACCTCTTTGATGCGCGCGAGTACGGGAAAGCCGCCGACCTGAACCTGGAGATCGGGCTCCGGTTCCACCATCGCGGCGACCACGACACCGCCCTGATACTCACGGAACGGGCGATCGTCTCCGCAGAACACCTCGGGGATGACGCGCTCCTCACCGTCGCAGAGCGACAGAGAGACCTTATTCTGCAGAAGGCCTCCGGGGTCGACCGGTGAGGGTTTATCGTCGTTCCGGAGAGACGATTGACACAGGATAGGCATGCTTGAGGTTGAAGCAAAATTTGCGATCGGAGATCCGGACGGCATCAGGGCAGGACTCGGCCGGAAAGGGGTGCGGATGGAGCGAAAGCAGCAGGAGCGCGACGTCTACTACAACGCTCCCCACCGCGATTTTGGAGAGACCGATGAAGCGTTGAGGGTCAGGTACGACGATATCGGGATCACCCTGACCTACAAGGGCCCGAAGATCCGGGTTGGGAGCGCGAAGGCGCGCGAGGAGTTCAACCTCGTGGTAGCCGATAGTGGGACGCTCGAAGATATCCTCTCACGTCTCGGTTTCCGGCGTACCGCCACGGTCTCGAAGGTTCGGGAGTTCTATGAGATAGGGGACGTGACGGTGACGCTCGACGATATCGAGGGTCTCGGGCTATTCATCGAGATCGAGATCCTGACGGAAGAGAACAGGGAAGATGCTGCCGACCGGATCGGGGCCATTGCAAAAGAATTGGGTGTAGATGGCCCACCGATCTACACCTCATACCTCGAGATGCTGCTCTCTAAACAGCAATAAGGTCAATATGGATATCTTTGGGTTCTTTTCCAAAACGGATGATTGCTCCGTAGCCTTCTGAGGCGGGGCCGGGGTTGACGATCTTGACGCCGTCGACCTCGGTGACGCCCCGTGCCTCGTGGATGTGGCCACAGCAGATCAGATCAAACCGGGCCATGTGTTTTCTGATGCTCTTGCTCCCTACATGGTTCTCATCGACGGTGTCCAGCACCCCGTGGGGGGGCGCATGGCTGATAAGAACATTGTGAACATTCTTGCCCATGTAGTTGATGATCCGGGTGAGTTCTTTCTCGATCTCTTCTTCTGTTAACTCAAACGGCGTGTCGAACGGGGTTTCGTTCGAACCTCCAAGACCCGCAAGCGTTACCTTGCCGAGCGTGATCCATGAATTGTGCAGGCAGACTGCATCTGAACGCTCGATTACATCGATGATCTCGCGGGGATCACAGTTGCCAGGGATTGCGAAACACGGCACTTCAAAGTTGGAGAGTACCGAATCTACAGGCTCAAGTGGACCAAAGTTGGTGATGTCGCCTGCAATGATGACTGCATCGTAGTCGTAGCCGAGAAAAGCGTCAAGCTTTCCGTAGTTACCGTGCAGATCTGCTAGGAGTAGCACATCCGTCATGCACTATAGATGAGAAGTGCGTCTAAAAAACCTTATCTCATGATCCATCCACGAGCCGGTTATTCTGCCGCCGAGCGCCAGTTTACCAAGAACCTTTTCCACCCCGGGAAGGAGCGGGCGGGGGCGGGCGTCCTGAAGAGGGGTTCCGGGCAGCGGTATGAAGGAATGGATGTGCGCTTTCCCCGATCGGGTGACCATCTTCACGAGTTCGAGGGTTGCCCGCTGGTCGTCGTC
>JAAZGM010000298.1 GCA_012511245.1 Methanomicrobiales archaeon
CGCCGGTCGACGACAGCATGGCGTTCGCCGCAAAACTCCTTGATGAGACCGGGATCGTCGCGACACCCGGCGTCGGGTTCGGCACAAACGGCGAAGGGTTCGTCCGGTTCGCGATCACCCGGTCGGTTGAGCGGATCCGCGAGGCGGTCGACCGGATGCGGGGGCTCGATCTGTGATCCTCCCCTCCCCCCTCTCGGTCGGGAACGGCCACCTCCATATCGGAGGCCACGACACCGTGGAACTTGCTGAACGGTTCGGCACCCCGCTCTATGTCACGAGCGAGGATAGGATCCGCGAGAACTTCCACCGGTTTGCGGGAGCGCTCAGGAACCACTACCAAAAGGTCCAGGTCCTCTACGCGGCAAAGGCGAACGGCAACCTCGCGGTCTTTAAGATACTCGCGTCAATGGGCGCCGGGGCGGACGTCTTCTCCGCAGGAGAGGTCGCGCTTGCCCTCGCCGCCGGGATGCGGCCGGAGTTGCTCCTCTTCAACGGGAGTTCAAAGACCTCTGCCGACCTTGCCCTTGCGGTCGAGAAGGGGATCCGGGTCTCGGTTGACTCGCTCGACGAACTCCGGCAACTCGATAGGGTGGCGGGAGCCGCAGGAAAAACCATCGATATCGCCTTCCGGGTCAACCCCGCGATCAACGTCCCCACCCACCCAAAGATCGCGACCGGCCTTGCGACGAGCAAGTTCGGAATCCCGGCGGGAGAGATCCTCGATGTCTACCGTGAAGCGCTCGCGCTCGAGCACGTAAACCCGGCCGGCATCCACTGCCACATCGGCTCGCAGATCCTCGCCGTGGAGCCCTTCGCCCGTGAGGTCGAAGTCCTGATCGATGTTGCAGGCGATCTCATCGATATCGGGGTCAATCTCTCGTTCATCGATATCGGAGGCGGTCTTGGCATCCCCTACCAGAGGGAGACCGACCGCGCTCCGGCGCCGAAGGAGTATGCGGGAGCAGTCATGCCGGTCTTCCTCAGGGGTATCAAGGAACTCGGGATCGAGCCCGAACTCTGGGTCGAACCCGGCCGGTGGCTCGTCGCCGACTCGACGATCCTCCTGACGCGAGTGAACTCGGTCAAGATCGCTCATAAGGCGTTTGCGAACGTTGACGCCGGGTTCAACCTCCTCGTCCGGCCGACGATGTACGACTCCTATCACGAGGTTGTCGCGGCGAACCGGGCGGATGCACCCGCGGTGCGGGAGTACTCCGTCACAGGGCCGATCTGCGAGACGGGCGATATCCTTGCAAAAGACCGGATGCTCCCCGAACTTGCCGCTGGTGACCTCATCGCGGTGCTCGATGCCGGGGCATACGGATTTGCGATGTCGTCGCAGTACAACAGCCGCCCCCGATCTGCAGAGGTGCTCCTCGCAGGGAAGGAGGCCGCTCTTATGCGCCGGGCTGAGACGGTTGACGACCTGACCGCTGCGATGGTGACACCGCCCTGGCAGGAGTAGGGCGGGAGCCGTGAAGTTCCACTACCTCCTGGTCGACGACCTCGTCTCGAAGGAAGAGTTCGAGCGGCGGGTGGAGGAGAAGGTGGCGGAGTCTGGCGATCTCCTCGATGACCGGACGGCGGCGATGCTGGTCGTCAGGGATCTCGGTCGGGCGCACATCCGTATACGCGACCTTGCGGCTGCCCCGAGCCTCGCCTGCTTCTTTGCAAAGGTGCTCAGCGTCGAGGAGCCGCGGGAGTTCGAGCGGCCCGACGGCTCGCCCGGGATCGTCGCGAACGTGATAGTGGGCGACGAGACCGGGAGGGCGAGACTGACCCTCTGGGACGAGAAGGCCGCAGCGGTCGCGGAGATCGAGGCGGGCGATGTCCTCGAGATCCTCGGCCGGCCGAAGGGTGGCGGGAAAATCCCTGACGTCACCGCTGTCGCCGTCCAGGAGGCAGCGTGTGAGATCACCTGTGAGGAGACCGCGGCAACCGGGGGACCCGGGCCCGCCCGGGACATCGAAGTCCGTCTGATCGCAATCGAGAACCCGCGGACGTTCACCCGCCGCGACGGGACGCCCGGTGAGATGGTCGAGGCGGTGATCGGGAATGAGGACGGCATCTTCCGGCTCGTCGCCTGGGCTCCGGATCTCCTCCTCGGGGTGGAACCGGGGGGGAATGTCGTCATCCGCGGGGCGGCCGCACGCGAGAGCGACCGGGGGATCGAGTACAGTATCGGCGAATCTGCATCTATCTCACCCCTGGACCGGAATATCGACCTCCCGATGGACACCGTCGCTGGCATCGAGGAAGGGGGGACGTACTCGCTTGCCGGGGCGGTCGTCTCCGTCCAGCCCCCACACTCGTTCGTCACGAAGAGCGGACGGCAGTCCTCGGTCCGGAACCTTGTCGTCGCTGACCCGACCGGCGAAGTCCCGGTCGTCGTCTGGGGCGAGAAGGCGGACGAACGCCTGGTTCCCGGCGACCGGATCGAGGTCTACAACGCGACCGCCCGGCGGGGGCGGTATGGCGGCATCGAAGTGCACCTCTCGTGGGGAAGCGCGCTCGTCATCCTCGGCGAAGAGGAAGAGGAGATCGAGGTGACGGGGACGGTCGTCGCCACCCGGCAGGGGATATCCCTTGAGACCGGCGATGCCTGTTACCTGCTTCATGAACCGCTGCCCGTCGGTTACATCGTGCGCGTGCGGGGTATGGTGCACAGAGGCGTGATCCATCTGGACCACCTGGAGCCGATGATCCCCAACCGTGATGAGCTGCAACGCCGTCTGGATCAGTTCCTCGAAGGACCCTGATCCCGATCATCACTTTCACCCCGCACGGCGAGCGACCTTTATCTCTCCGGCTAAAGACATCTAGTGTAACGCAAGAGATACACCAAGAGATCAAGTGAGGATTGAGATGTCAGAGATTGATCTTGAAGATTTACCCGGTGTCGGGCCAACCACCGCCGACAAACTTCGTGAGGCTGGATACGGGACAGTCGAGAGCATTGCCACGGCCACCACGTCGGACCTCTCCGAGGCGGCGGAGATCGGTGAGGGGACTGCAAAGAAGGTGATCCTGGCCGCCCGGAAGATGGCGGATATCGGAGGGTTCAAGACCGGCCGGGATATCCTGGACCGGAGGCAGGAGATCAAGAAGCTGAAGACCCTGGTTCCCGAGTTTGATGAGCTGGTCGGCGGCGGCCTTGAGACCCTGGCGATAACGGAGGTCTACGGTGAGTTCGGATCGGGGAAGAGCCAGCTCGTTCACCAGATGGCCGTCAACGTCCAGCTCGCCGAGGAACTTGGCGGCCTGCATGGAAGCGTCATCTACGTCGACACCGAGAACACGTTCCGGCCGGAACGGATAGAGCAGATGGTCGGAGGACTTCCGGAAGAGGCAGATCTCGGATCGATCGAGGAGATCCTGGAGCGGATCCATGTCGCCCGGGCGCACAGTTCCGACCACCAGATGCTGCTCCTCGATACCGCCCGCGAACTTGCAAACGATCTGCGGAGCTCGGATTATCCCGTCAGGCTCTTCGTCATCGATTCGTTGACGTCCCTCTTCCGTTCGGAGTATGCGGGACGAGGAACCCTTGCCCCCCGGCAGCAGAAACTGAACCGCCACATGCACGACCTCCTCAAGCTGATCGACGATCATAACGCCGTCGGCCTTGTGACGAACCAGGTGATGTCGAGCCCCGGCATCCTCTTCGGTGATCCCACGAGACCGATCGGCGGGAACATCGTTGGCCACACAGCAACCTTCCGCCTCTACCTCCGTAAGAGCAAAGGCGGGAAACGGGTCGCCCGCCTGGTGGACAGTCCAAACCTCCCCGAGGGCGAAGCGGCGTTCATGGTCGAGATGGCAGGGCTCAAACAGTGCTGAAGGCGCTCGTAACGGATATCGACGGCACCATCACCGACCGGCGGCGGCGGATCAACACCGCCGCCATCGAGGCCATCCGGACGCTTCTCGATGCCGGGATCGAGGTGGTGCTTGCAAGCGGGAACACCGTCTGCTTCATGGACGGCCTCTGCAAGATGGTCGGGACGGATGGGACGATCATCGCCGAGAACGGCGGCGTCTACCGGAGGAGATTCTCAGGAACCCTCCGTATCCCCGGCGACCGGGCGGTCTGCCTTGCGGCGTTCGAGGTGCTCAGAGATCATTTTGCCCGGAAGGGTGTGGAACTCGAACTCTACAGCGAGCGGTACCGGTTTGCCGACGTTGCCTTTGCGCGAAATATCGACCCTGCCGAGGCAAGGGCGGTCATCCGCGACCATGATCTCCCCGCCCGTGTGCTTGATACCGGGTTTGCAATCCACCTCCAGGCTCCCGGTATCAACAAGGGTACAGCACTTATGGGACTTGCCCGTGAGATGGGGATCTCGCCCGGCGATATGCTGGCCATCGGTGACTCCGAGAACGACATCGAGATGCTTGAGGCCGCCGGAATCGGCGTCGCGGTGCGAAACGCCCCTCCTGCGGTGCAGGCGGCGGCGGACTGGGTATCCCTGTCCGCGTATGGGGATGGATTCGTGGAAGCGGTAAAGAAGTATTTTGGTGAGTCCGGAATCAGGTAAGTCCGGTTCTCGATGCATGTCTCTATGTGAAGCCAGAAATTCTCTTTTTCCCGGAGAATCATCACCC
This sequence comes from Methanomicrobiales archaeon, assembly GCA_012511245.1. Lineage (GTDB taxonomy): Archaea > Halobacteriota > Methanomicrobia > Methanomicrobiales > Methanoculleaceae > Methanoculleus. The sequence goes on from JAAZGM010000298.1 coordinate 4,606, forward strand.
TTCTCAGTCATACCACAGGATCATACCTGCTCCCTGCAGCGGTGGATCTTAACCGGCTTTCTCCCCGTCCTCCACAGGAGAATCCTCTTCCGGTGATTCCAGGGTCGTTTCCGGCGTGAGTGCCGGGTTTTCTTCCCGACCCGGCTCCTCAGCCGGGGTTGGTTCCCTTATCCCCTCCGTTACGGTCA
>JAAZGM010000299.1 GCA_012511245.1 Methanomicrobiales archaeon
GCCGGGCAAGCGACTCCTTGATCAGCTCCACCGGATACTCGTAGTCGACGAGCGAACCTGCAAAGTATGCCTCGTAGGAGGAGAAGTCGAAGTTGCCGTGCCCGGAGTTGTTGAAGAGGATCGTCTTCTCTTCGCCGGTCTCGCGGCACCGGAGCGCCTCGTCGATCGCGGCCTTCACCGCGTGGGCGGCCTCGGGTGCGACGATGCTCCCTTCCGCCCGGGCGAAGAGCACGGCGGCCTCGAAGACCTCGTTCTGCCGGTAGGCGACCGACCGGATCACCCCGTCGCGGGCGAGTCGGGAGACGAGCGGCGACATGCCGTGGTACCGGAGCCCCCCTGCATGGATCGCCGGCGGGACGAAGTCGTGGCCGAGGGTGAACATCCGCAGCATCGGGGTCAGCCCCGCGACGTCGCCGAAGTCGTAGGCATAGAGCCCCTTCGTCAGGGTCGGGCAGGCGGCAGGCTCCACCGCGACGATATCGGTCTCGGGGTGCTTCCCCTTCATCTTATCGCCGGCAAACGGGAAGGTGAGCCCGGCAAAGTTGGTGCCGCCGCCGACGCACCCGATGATGACATCGGGGTAGGCCTCCGCCATCGCAAGTTGCTCCCGTGCCTCCTGGCCGATGATCGTCTGGTGGAGGCAGACATGGTTGAGGACGGAACCGAGCGCGTAGTTGGTGTTGTCGTGGGCGGCCGCATCCTCGACCGCCTCCGATATGGCGATGCCGAGGGAGCCCGGCGTATCGGGGTCACGAGCGAGCACCGCCTGGCCGGACCGGGTCTTCGGTGACGGGCTCGGGATGCACTCGGCGCCGTAGACCTGCATCATGCTCTTCCGGTAGGGTTTCTGCTCGTAGGAAGACTTGACCATGTAGACGGTGCACTCCATATCGAAGAGACCTGTTGCAAACGCAAGCGACGAGCCCCACTGGCCCGCCCCGGTCTCGGTCGCAAGGCGTTCGATCCCTTCCTCGCGGTTGTAGTAGGCCTGGGGGATGGCGGTGTTGGGTTTGTGCGAACCCGGCGGGCTCACGCCCTCCCACTTGAAGTAGATCTTTGCCGGGGTCTTCAAGGCCGCTTCGAGCCTTCTCGCCCGGTAGAGGGGGCTCGGTCTCCAGAGGGTGAGGATGTCCTGGACCTCGGCGGGGATATCGATGTAGCGCTCCGTTGCCATCTCCTGCCGGATCAGTTCCATCGGGAATATGTGGCGGAGGTCATCCGGGATTATCGGTTTCCCGGTCGCCGGGTGGAGGGGCGGATCCATGGGTGTCGGGAGGTCAGCCTGGATGTTATACCACCGTTTCGGCATCTCTCCCTCGTCAAGGAGGATCTTCGTCTGCATACACTATGGTGCTCATTGAACACATATATACATTGTTATCCATTTGTGTCCACTATAGATCACGCCGTCCCGGGCGGGCCGGGTTCCTGCCCGGGCGGCACAGGAAAAGAGTATATACCCACCCCGCCACCCGATAGCGATGTACCTCCTCGCCCACGCCATGGTCGGTGTCCTCATAGGCGTCGTTATCGCGGCAATTGTCGGCGACCGGCGGGCCATCGCGCTCGCCACGCTGGGCGCCGTCCTCCCCGACCTTATCGACAAACCGCTCGGGCACATCCTCCTCGCCGGGACGGTCAACTACGGCAGGATCTACTTCCACGGCCTCACCATCCTCTCCCTGACTGTCATCGCCGGCCTCCTCCTCTACCACTATCGCGGGCGGATCGGTCTTCTCGCCGTCGCCGCCGGGATGGCAAGCCACCAGGTTCTCGACGGTATGTGGCGCCACCCCATCGAGTGGTTCTGGCCGTTCCTCGGACCTCTCCCGCATCACGGCTACTCCGAAGACTTTCTCTGGGAGGCGATCCTCCGTGAACTCGCCCAGCCGAGCGAGTGGCTCTTCTTTTTCCTGGTAACAGGATTGTTCACCTACCTATACCGGCGGGAACTCGCAAATGTCCTCAGGCGGCTCATAAACCCACCTTTCCACCTCGCATTCGCCACTGCACTCGCTCTCTTCTTCCTTGCCGCAATGGTTGTGGGTCTGCGATTTCTGCCGTGAAGGCGCTGGAAAACCCTAACCATTATATATAAGACCCGAGATTGACTTAGATGTGGTGAGTAACTTGACTGGTGAAGCAATGCTCAAACTAACTGTCGATCAGATTGCACGAACGCTCTGCGCAAGCACCATCCTTGGCGATCCGATCGAGGCCGGTGAGCGGGTGATCATACCGGTCGCCGAGTTCGGGTTCGGGTTCGGGGGCGGTGAGGGATCCGGAGGGAAAGAGGGATGCCAGGGCGGTGGCTCCGCGAGCGGTGGCGGAGGCGGCATATCGGCCGTAGCTCTGGTCATCGTCACCAAAGGCGTTACTGGCCCTGAGGGCATCCAGGTGATCTCGCTTAAGAAGAAGGGTGAGATCGCTGAGGTCATCTCGACGATCGGTGAGACGGTAGGCCCCCATGTCGCAAAAGCGATGGAGACGGGCAGCGAGATGCTACAACAGCGCATAGGAAAGTTGTCCCCAAAACAGGAAGAGGGGAAAGATATCCCGATCAGCGGTGAAGAAGAGGCATAGGCTCTTTTTTTCACCTCTATCCCATGCCTGCGACACTCCTTATCATCATCCTGATCGTCGTCGCCCTCATCTTCGCTCTCCTGCTTGCCCTCTATGTTGTTCCGGTGAACATCTCGATGGTCGCCGATTGCAACAGGGAGTGTGCCCGGGCGACGGCAACCGTAGCCTGGGGTATCGTGGGGGCAAGGGTCCGGGCCACCGATGAAGCGCAGACGGTCGAGGTTCTCCTCATCGGGCGGCCGGTCATGATCCGGGATCTCAGGGAGATGGCAGGAGCAGAACCTGAGAAGAAAAGAGAGGAAGAGAAGGAAGAGAGAGCCCCCCTCCCGGTGGGGGAGTACCTCGGCGCCTTCCGCGATCTCAGGCCGCACATCCAGGAGATTCTTGCCGCCGTCTACCGGTCGCTCTTTCTTGAGACACTCCGCGGCGACGTCGTCCTCGGCCTCGATAGTCCCGCCTCTACCGGCGTGATCTACGGCTACTGCACCGCCATCCGCTACATCCTCTGGCCGGTGGAGGCGATCGATTTCGTGGTGACACCCGACTTCAACCACAAGATCTTTGAGGGAACGTTCACGCTCAGGCTACAGGTCCGCCGCTTGCTCCTGGTCATCATCCCGATGGTGAAGGCTCTCCTCAAAAAACCGGTCAGACAGCGACTCCGCCAGGTGTCAGGAAGAGGTGTCCCGGGTGTCTGAGATGCCCGAGCTCGCCGTCGGCAGCGGTTGCTGGGTCGACGGACGGTGCATCATCCCCATCGTCAGGGTGTTTGTGATGCGCCACGGGGGTGCCGTCATGGCCAGCCTTACGCCGGTTGCGCTCGTCATCATCGAAGGAGAGCGCGAGTATCTTACCATCCTCCCGGGTGCGCCGCAGGAAACTGAAGATGCTCTCGAAACGCTCCGTGACGATATCGAGCGGGAAAAAGAGAAGTGTGAGGGCAAAAGCCCCCATCACTCGTAGCGCAGCGCCTGAATCGGGTTCAGGTTCGCCGCCTTCCATGCCGGGTAGAGGCCGGATGCCACGCTCGTGATGACGCCGAAGAGCATCCCGAAGACGATGTAGAGGAGACTCGTCGGATCGAAGAGGTAGGCGGGGTTCTGGACGAAGACCGCCGTCACCAGGTACCCGGTGCAGAAACTGAGCACCCCCCCGATGAGAGCGCCCGCAAGGCCGAGGATCAGCGCCTCGTAGATGAACATCCGCATCACCTCCCCCCGGCGGGTGCCGATACTCCGGAGAACGCCGATCTCCTTGATCCGCTCGGTCACCGACATCAGCATCACGTTCAGGATCGAGACCCCGGCGACAAGGAGCGATATCGCGCCGATTCCCGCAAGGAAGACCGTGATCGACTCGGTGGCCGCAAAGACGCTCTCGAGGATCCCCCGGGTATCCATGATGGTGACGGTATCCTCCCGCCGGTTCATCTTCTGCTCGATCGACTCCTTGACCGCGTCGATGTTGTTGACGTCCCTGACCTTCACGATCGCCTGGTCGTAGCTGTCTTCGTCGTAATGGCGCGAATACCACGTGTAAGGGACGACGATGGCATGGTCGGGGTTGATGTCGAACCCCATCCCCCGCTCCTTGAGCACGCCCACCACCCGGAGGGTCTCGGCGCCGATCCTGACCCGGGCGCCGAGTTTAAGGCCGTTCTCCCTGCTGTTTGCAGCAAGCGCGCTCCCGATCAGGCATCCGCCGCCCGTATCCTTCGGGTAGCTCCCCGACTCCAGATCGAGCAGAGAGGGGATGTCCCCGGAGGGGATGGCGTAGATCATCGCGACGCTCTCCTTATCACCCACGGCTATCTTCTCACCGGTGCTGGAGAAGGGTATGACGTCGTTCGACCCGACCGCCCGGGCGATATCGGAGACCTGCCGCTCGGTGAGTTTGCCGCCCCCCACGCCTGTTGCCGGGGAGACGATGACGGTATCGCCGACGTCGCTGACCATATCGTTGAACATGAGGCCGATGCTGTTGCCCATGATCCCGAGGGAGGCGATCGCGATGACGCCGATGACGATACCGATGACCGCAAGGGACGACCGGAGCCAGTGACGGGTGACGTTGCGGCGGGCGAGGTCGAAGAACGTCACTCCACCACCTTCCCGTCGACGAGCCGGATCGTCCGGTCGGCGTATTCGGTCATCCGGGGGTCGTGGGTGACCATGACGACGGTCTTGCC
>JAAZGM010000300.1 GCA_012511245.1 Methanomicrobiales archaeon
CCCTCGTCCGCGGTCAGAAACTCCCGATCTTCTCGGCATCGGGTCTGCCCCACAACGATGTGGCGCTCCAGATCGCGCGGCAGGCAAAGGTGCCCGGCTCGACCGAAGAGTTCGCCGTGGTCTTTGCAGCGATGGGTATCACCCGTGAAGAGGCCAACTACTTCATGGCCGACTTCGAGAAGACCGGCGCTCTCGAGCGCTCGGTCGTCTTCCTGAACCTCGCAGACGACCCGGCTGTCGAGCGGACGATCACGCCGCGTCTCGCGCTCACGACCGCCGAGTACCTGGCGTTCGAGCTCGGTTACCACGTGCTCGTCATCCTGACGGACATGACCAACTACTGTGAAGCGCTCCGTCAGATCGGCGCGGCCCGTGAAGAGGTGCCCGGCCGGCGTGGTTACCCCGGTTACATGTATACCGATCTTGCGGGTATCTACGAGCGTGCCGGTATCATCAAGGGTGTCAAAGGTTCTGTGACCCAGATCCCGATCCTGACGATGCCCGGTGACGATATCACTCACCCGATCCCTGACCTGACCGGTTACATCACCGAAGGCCAGATCGTGGTCAACCGTGAACTGCACCGGAAGGGCATCTACCCGCCGATCAACGTGCTGCCGTCGCTCTCGCGTCTGATGAACCTCGGTATCGGTGAGGGGCACACCCGCGAAGACCACAAGAAGGTCTCTGACCAGCTCTACGCGGCATACGCGGAGGGTAACGATCTCAGGGGCCTTGTCGCCATCGTCGGGAAAGATGCGCTCTCGGAGCGCGACCGGATGTTCCTTGAGTTCGCCGACCTCTTTGAGGGCCGGTTCGTCAGGCAGGGCCTGTATGAAGACCGGTCGATCGAGGAGACGCTCGATCTCGGCTGGGAACTCCTTGCGACGCTGCCTGAAGAGCAGCTCGTCCGTATCGACCGCGAACTGATCCAGAAGTACCACCCGAAGTACCGCAAGAAGGCCCAGGGGTAAGTGTCCATGGCGCTGCGAGATATCAAGCCGACCCGGTCAGAACTGATCAACGTCAAACGGCGGATCAAGCTCTCGGAGCGCGGCTACAACATCCTCAAGATGAAGCGCGATGGACTGATTCTCGAGTTCTTCAAGGTGCTGCAGCAGGCGAAAGACAGCCGTGGCGCTCTTCTGGAGCGCTATGAGCATGCCATGGAGATGATCGCCCTCGCCGAGACCGTCGAGGGCGCTATCGGGGTGAAAGCCGCCGCCTTCTCGGCTGCGGACATCCCTGCAATCTCCTTAAAGAGCAAGAACATCATGGGTGTCGTCGTCCCGGAGATCCAGGCATCTTCTGTCAGGAAGAGTGTGCTCAACCGTGGCTACGGGATGCTCGGCACCTCCGCTGTCATCGATGAGACCGCGGAGGCGTTCGAAGATCTGCTCGAGGCCGTCATCGAGGCGGCCGAGATCGAGACGACGATGAAGCGGCTGCTCGATGAGATCGAGAGCACCAAGCGGCGCGTGAATGCGCTCGAGTTCAAGGTGATCCCGGAGCTCTCTGAGGCCAGAGACTTCATCAAGATGCGTCTTGATGAGATGGAGCGGGAGGAACTCTTCCGCCTGAAAAAGATTAAGGCACGAAGCACCTGAAAGGGGAGACTGGTGATACCCGGTGGAGATCGGTACGCTCGCAGGTACTGGTAAGTTGACGGGAACGGTGATGTTGCGGGTTGACTTCAACTCGCCCATCGATCCCTCTTCAAACCAGATCTTAGACGACAAACGGTTCAGAGAGCACCTGCCGACGGTGCAGGCGCTCGA
>JAAZGM010000301.1 GCA_012511245.1 Methanomicrobiales archaeon
CCCCGCTCGTCCTGATCGGCGGCGACTTTGTCACCGGCGAGGAGGAAGACTTCTCCCTCCAGGAGGTATGGGCCACGCTCGACGCACCGGCCTACGCCGTGCTCGGGAACCATGACTACCGGGTGGGAATCGACGGCCCAACAGGCATCGAGCGGACGTTTGCCACCTCGACATCGGCCGCGGTCTCTGTCGACGCCTACGACCTCTCCGCCTTGAACGACGGATCCGCCGATACCGAGTTTGCCGACGGACTTGCTGCGGCGCTTGAAGAGAACGGTGTCCGCGTCCTCAGGAACGATTACGTAAGAATCGATACCGGGGACGGGGAGATCCTCATCGTCGGGATCGATGACGGATGGGCGGGGATGGCCGACCCGCCCGAGGTTCCGGCGACGGACGCGTTCACCCTCTACCTCATCCACGAACCCTCCTGCCGGGCGGACTGGGACGCCGACCTCATCCTCGCCGGCCATACCCATGGCGGCCAGTTCCTCTTCCCCGTCGTCAAGCAGTTGAACGATCTCGGTATCATCGAGCTTGCCGGCCTCTTCGACGGCGACGGGAGAACACTCACCTACATCTCCCGCGGGATCTGCAGTTCAAGCCTTGCAGGAGTGGAACTCCGGTTCAACTGCCAGCCCGAGATCGTCCTCATCAACCCGACCGCAGAGCAGCTCCAGGCGCTCGCCTGACATCAGGGTTCGAGGATGGCACGCGCCCGCCCTGCGATCAGCAGCACCTCCTTGAGGGGGATGCCCGTGTCATGGGCGATCGTCTCGGCATCACCGTAGGCGATCTGCTTTGCCGTGACGATCCCTGCAGCGGCGAGTTCGGCAGAGACCGGCCGGGTCAGCCCGGCGACGATCGTGACCGGGTAGGACTCTGTCTCCTCGATCATCGTCTGGAGGTTGCGGCCTTCCGGATAATCCCACCCGATATGCCCGATCCCGCGGCATGTTGCGTAGCGCTTCGCATGCTCCGAGAGCCGGGTGTTGCAGACGATCAGGGCGCCGTCGATCGCGACGGGGCAGTGCCCCATACGAAACCCCTCCTGGAGATCCTCGATGATCGCCCGGGCGATCCGGCTCTCGTCGAGGCCGGTCACCCGGCGCTGGCTCACGTGGTGCTTCACCTCGACGAATATGGTGGTGCCGTCCTTCGTTGCGATAGCGTCCACCTCGTGCTCCCCGCAACGGCCGGCAAGGACACACCCGGTCCTGACCCGGTAACCGTTCTCACGGAGGAGGACCCGCACGAACTCCTCGAAGTCCGGTTTCGGGCGGATGAGTGAGAGCGCCCGCCGAAGGTTCGTCCTGTGCCGGACGGCGGGGCGGACCGCGCTTGCCTGGGCACGGATCCTCCGAAAGACCGCTGATGTCGGAACCCCGTCCGGCACCGACCCCTCGATCTCGTCGGCGATCCGATCGGCCTCCTTCGCGCTGACACCCATGTTCCGGAGTGTCCGCCGCACCTTCCCGGTGTCGAAGGGCTGCAGGCTGCCGTCGGACTTGGTGACGTGCTTCATCTGAAGGTAGCTCGGTTCCGGAGACGAAAAGCGTTCGCTCGCGGGGGAGGACGGCACGGTTCCGTAACCTTATCCCTCCTCGCACCAAACAGGAAAACGAGCAGATGGAGCCATTACAACGCCCGACCATCCTGATCCTCGGTGCAGGGGCGGTCGGACTCGCCCTCGCCGGGAGGCTGTGCGGCGCCGCAAGGGTCTACGCAGCCTGCCGCCCGGTGCATGCCGATGCGATCCGCAACCGGGGCCTCGTTATGGAGGGGGTCTGGGGGAGCGGGACCGTTAGAGAGGTCGTGGCGGTCACACGACCGGATGAGGTTTTGTATGAGCCCGATATCGTCATCATCACCGCAAAAGGCACCGATACCCGGGCGGTATGCGAAGAGTATGCCGGGGTGATCCGGGGGAGGCCGACGGCGAGCCTCCAGAACGGGATAGGAAACGAGGAGATCATCGCTGAGTATACCGCTGCCGTCATCGGCGGAACCGTGACGACGAACTTCTCGATCGTGGGTCCCGGCCACGTCAGGGTCGCAAGCGAGAGCGCTCCGATGCGGTTCGGGGTCTGGTCGGGCGACAACGAGGCGCTCCGCAGGCTGCTCGGCATCGTCCGGGCCGCCGGGATAGCGGTCGAGGAGGAACCCGATATCCGCGCAGGCAAGTGGGCGAAGGCCCTCCTCAACATCGCGGTGAACCCGATCTGTGCCCTCCTCCGCGCCCCGGTCGGGGTCGCCGCCGATGACGGGATCCGGGAGGTCATCGACGGCCTCGTCCGCGAGACCTTCGCCGTCGCCGCGGCCGAGGGGGTGCGCCTCCCCTGGGCGACCGCCGACGGCTACCTCACACACCTCTTCGGTGTGCAGGTGCCGGACTTCGCGGCGGTCTACCCCTCGATGTACTACGATCTCCAGCGGGGCCGCCCAACAGAGATCGATCTCCTCAACGGGTACGTGGCGCGCCTCGGGGAACGCCACGGCATCGCGACACCCCACAACCGGTGCATCGCCGCACTCGTCCGCTACGCGGAGGCGCACCCGGGGCGATAGCGCTCACCCCCCGCCGAGTTTCGCGGCAAGCCTCCGGGCGGCCTCTTTTGCTTTTGCTTCCGTCCTCCAGAGCCCGGTCTTCCCGACGGGGGTCCCCTCCCGATCGTAGAGCTGCACGTAGTAGCCGCCGTCCTGGCGGGCGAACCGGACTTCGCCGACGATACCCGGCCCGTATTCCTGCATACCCAAATCTTATCGGCAGAGGGTTATGATGGTTCCGCGGCGGGCGGGAGTGCGACCGCTCCCTAGAACGCCAGCGGTATCCCGAGGAGGTGGAACACCACTGTGAGGATCACACCGAACACACCGCCGATTGCGCATATCAGGACGGTAAGGATGTTTATCGGGATGTCAGACCTGCCGACGAGGTGCATCAGGCCGAGGAGGTTGATGAGCCAGAGCAGGATAACGCCCACGACGGCGTTGAGGATGAGGTCGCGTACGCTCTTCACAACCTTGTAGAGGATGAACGCAAGGACGATCACCAGGACCAGGGCAAGGAGTCCCGTGAGGAAGCTCATACTACCCGTATGATGTACCGGGTATTGGGCGTTCCGATGCGGATGAGGATCGTTCAGAGACAGCCCAGCACCTTGAACACCGGCTGGAGACAGATCCCCTCGCCGAGCTTCACGCACCGTACCGCTGGATCTCCCTCATACGTGCCCATCGTCCTGCCGTCGTCGAGCTCGACCCAGTCATGGATGGCGATGCCCTTTCCGAAGACCTCGATGTGGAGGGCGCCGGTCCGGAACGCCTCCGCATCCCAGATCATGATGCCGTGAACCGGGCGGGCGTTGATGCCGTTCCGCCGGAGAACCTCCACCCTGAGGAGCGCGAGATCGGTGCAGTCGCCCACCCCGCCGGCAAGGGTCGCGTTGATGCCCGTGGGGAAGAGGCGGGGGGTGCCGTCGACGCAGGAGAACGTCGTCTCGCTCACCCGGTCGATGAAGGCGTCCCGGGTCTCCTCCGGGAGGGGCTCAGAGAGGAGGGCGATCCGGTCCGTCTCGTCGGCGGCGTAGAGCACGCCGTCTCCCACTCCGGTATCACAGATCAGGTGGCCCTGTGGGAGAAGGAGAGAGAAGAGAAGAATCGCGTTAAAAAAGCCCGAGACCACGTTATTTCCCCAATATCTTTTAATGACCGGATCAATATATTAAAATTTCTATTTTATTTAGAGAGATATATATGGAGAAGAGAGGATTTTCCGGGATATGCCCGGGAGGGGGTGCGGAGGCGCACCGTGCGCGAACCAGGGTCAGCGGGACGTGGTGATGTGCCGGGCGGCGAGGGCTCCCGTTGAGAACGCGGCCTGGAGGTTGTAACCGCCGGTGTCGCCGTCGATATCGAGCACCTCGCCGATGCAGTAGAGGCCGGGGATGGTCTTTGAGGCCATCGTCTTCGAGTCGATCCCCTCGAGGGCGACCCCGCCCCGCGTCGCCATCGCCTCGTTGAATCCACCGACCCTCTCCACCAGGAAGGGGAGATCGGCAAGGGATGTTGCAAGGGCGTTCCTGGCTTTCTTTCCAAGGTGCGCACATCCCGCCCCCGGTGGGATGCCGGCGAGGTCGAGGAGCCGCCGGACGAACCGTTCCGGGAGGGCGAGATCGCAGAGGGCGGTCTTCACCTGCCGCGCCCCGCCCGCCGCGATCACGTCGGTGAGGCGTTTTCGCACCTCCTCCACGCTCGCTCCCGGGAGGAACGCCACCTTGAGCTGATCGCCGGGGAGGATATGGCGAGAGAGATCGAGGATACCCGGGCCCGAGAGCCCGGTGTGTGTGAAGAGGAGGTCGCCGGTATGCCGGCGGATGCGTCTTCCTCCGCGGTAGAGGGTGAGGGTGATACCCTGAAACGATATCCCGGCGAGATCGGAGAAGGGGTAGTCCGCGACGTAGACCGGCGTGAGCGCCGGACCAATCTCCGTTACCAGCTGCCTGAGAGCCCGGGCAAAGGTGTAGCCGTCCCCGGTCGAGCCGGTGGCGGGGTAGGAGGCTCCGCCGGTGGCGATGACGAGGATGTCGGCCAGGACGGTTGTTTTTTCGGTTCCGACGAAGAATCCAGCGTTCTCGCGCCCGACCTCCAGGACGGGGTCGCCGCACCGGATCTCCACCTTGCGGGCGGCGCACTCCGCGAGGAGGATGCCGAGAAGATCGGCGGCCTTCCGGGTCTCGGGAAAGACCTTTCCACCGGGCTCGGTCTCCATCGAGAGCCCCCGGTCGGCAAAAAACCCGATGAGGTCGCGGTTCGTGAAGTTCATGAGCGCGGGCCGGAGGAACGTGCCGTGGTCGCCGTAACGGGAGAGGAAGTCGGTGACTTCGCCGTCGTGGGTGATGTTGCACTGCCCCGAGCCGGTGATGAGGAGCTTTCGGCCCGGAGCGGGCTTCTTCTCAAAGACGATGACG
>JAAZGM010000302.1 GCA_012511245.1 Methanomicrobiales archaeon
GTGAAGGGCCGCTCGAACCGTCGGGGGACGATCGCTATGGCGAACACCGGGCACCCGAACACCGGCGGCAGCCAGTTCTTCATCAACCTCGTCGACAACACCTACCTTGACTGGGACGACCCCCGGACGCCGAGTGCCCATCCGGTCTTCGGCGAGGTGGTGGAGGGGATGGATATCATCGATACAATCGGGAAGGTGAAGACGAACGCCGCCGATAAGCCGAAGATCCCCGTCCGGATCGAGAAGGCTGAAGTCCTGGAGTGATGAGCCGCAGCGGCGCTGAACACCGGGATCAGGCGGAGATCGAGGGGCGTATAGGTTATACCTTCAGGGATAGCTCACTCCCTCTCCGGGCGCTCACGCGCCTTGCCTACACCCTGGAGGCAGGCCTCCCTGCCGATGCCCACATGGATGCCCTTGCGACCCTCGGCGATGCGGTCATCAACGTCGCGGTCGTCGAGGCGGTCATCGCAGAGGGTGCGCACGACAAGGGCGCGATCACGAACCGGAAGATGAACCTCGTGAACATGACCCGGCTCCGCGCCCTTGCAGAAGACCTTGACCTTGCGGATTATGTCCGCTGGGGGAAGGGCGAGGCTGCCCAGAGGGTCTGGACATCCGGCCGGGTTCTTGCCGAATGCCTGGAAGCACTCATCGGCGCCGTCTACCTCGACGGCGGGATGGGTGCAGCTGCAGGAGTGCTCCGGCGCCTCGGGCTGACGGAGAGGGTGTAGTCTTCTCCCCCACCGTCTCAAGGTCCACTTCATTGGCAGCGGTGTGATCCCGTGTGGAAGTGCGCGACGGTGCGGGGGAGACCGCCGCACACCATCACCCGATTTTATGGATCCTTGCGGATCGCAGGCTTCCCGTTTTCCCGGCTCCGCTCCGGGGGAGGGCTGCTCGTTGAAGGCGACGGAAAGCAGCTATATGGCATCCTTTTTTGTAAAAAATGACTGGAGTCGCCGTTTTATCGCGGGACCCGGGTGCATTGCAGACCATCTCCCTGGTGCATGAAAAGATAAACCCATATCCCTCCGGGGAGAATATCATGGAACCCATGCTCGCCACCACCGAGATCGTACGCCGGTTTCTCGAGTTGAAACATCAGGTCCATCCCGATGTGGTGAGTTACATCCGTGAACAGAACGACTCCTCGCTCATCGACCGGATCGCAGCGGGGGTTCCCGACGGCACCCTGGTCATATCCGCAGAGCATATCCCTGGTCTCAGGAAGGTCCGGGACGGGACGCGGTTCCTCGTCGATCCCGAGCTCGAGGTGATCGTGGGGAGCGCCGGGAGCACGGGGAGCGTCAGTGGTCATGAGGACGCCGTCCACTACTTCCGGAACCGTTACAACTGCCTATCCTCGATGATCCGGAGCCGGATGACCACGATGCCGGTCGAGGCGCTGGTGAAGTCTCCTCACCGTTATCGCGACGAGGAATGCAGCATCATCGGTATGGTTGCCGATATACGGACGACCGCAAAAGGCCACCGACTCGTCGAGGTTGAGGATCCCACCGGGGCGATCCGGGTGCTCTTCAATAAAGGGCGGGATGATGCTTTTACGGAGGCAGAGCGGATCCTCCCCGACGAGGTGATAGGGGTGAAGGGAAAACTCTCGAACGACGGAGGGCTCTTCTTCGCCGAGCAGCTCTTCCGCCCGGACGTCCCCATCAACAACGCCCCGTTCAAGAGCGATAAGCCGGGAAGAGCCGTCCTGATCTCCGATGTCCATGTGGGGAGCGACACCTTCCTCGATGATGCATGGAACCGGTTCGCTGACTGGCTCCAGGACTCTGATGCTGCATACCTCCTGATCGCGGGCGATCTCGTCGACGGCATCGGGATCTACCCCGGACAGGAGAACGAACTGACGGTCAGGAACATCTACGAGCAGTACGACGCCTTTGCGGAGATGCTCCGCGACCTGCCCTCGCGGATCCAGATCGTCGCCGCGCCGGGGAACCACGACGTCGTCAGGATGGCCGAGCCGCAACCGGCAATCCCGCCGGAGTTCACTGCAAAGTTCCCGGCAAACTGCACCTGTGTCGAAAATCCTGCTCTCGTGAACCTCCAGGGTGTCCGGGTCCTGATGTACCACGGCCGGTCGTTTGATGACATGATCGGGCTCATCCCGGGTGCAAGTTATGAGCGGCCCGGCGAGATCATGGACGAGATGCTCAAACGCCGTCTGCTTGCTGCACCGTACGGGATGCGGACGCCGATCGCCGCGATGAAGACCGACCGGCTCGTCATCGACCCGCTCCCAGAGATCCTCCTCACGGGACATGTCCATATCTGCGGCGTCACCCGCTACCGGGGCGTTCTCGGGGTGAACGCTGGCACCTGGCAGGCACAAACGGCGTTTCAGAAACAGATGAACATCCATCCCACACCCGCGCGTGCGTTCATCATCGATCTCCAGACACTCCAGCCGGAAGTGATGGATTTCAGTTGAGTTTTCGCTGGATATCCCCGGATCTTTTCCACATATTTAAAAATGTTGAATCCCTCTCTATATGGTACCAAATCGGAGGAATGTAAAGAGATGGATCTGGTGTATCTGGCACCCGTGTGTGCCATCCTCGCTCTCCTGTTCGCA
>JAAZGM010000303.1 GCA_012511245.1 Methanomicrobiales archaeon
AATCCCGAGAGGACGACCTCGCGCCCCGATATGCTGCGGGCGAAGGTCTGCTGGAGGTCGCCGGAGACGATCCCGATCTGCGAGCGAAGGTCGAAGGCATCCCAGGTATCCCGCCCCAGGAACCGGAAGACGGTGTCCGGGCCCGGCGAGGATGGGTAGTACTCGCGGGTGATCGCGCGGATGAGCGAGGATTTCCCGGCGCCGTTCGGGCCGAGGATGGCGATGTTCTCCCCTTCGCGGATCATGAGCGATACGGAGTCGAGGAGCCTGTGGCCGTCCCGGGTGACGGTGACGTTCCGGAACTCGACGAGCGGCGGGGAGGATGGTTGGGCCTTAAGGTTAATACCCATCATTCAGATGTCTCCACCGGGTACCGGAAGCTTCACCCTGCCAGGATTCAGGAGTAAGGCGGTAAGGATCGATCATGGATGAATCTCACCTCGCATAATCCTCCCTCTCCGGGTAAGGCGATACTGCTGTTTGCTGCTACGCGGTTTATCGGGGATAGTCATGGCAATCAAGCCTTCCCGTATTGCCGGTTGCAGGTAGGCCTTCCTGAAGTGTTCGCTGTTCTTCAACCCGAGAGCTTCCTGAAGCTCTCGGCGCGACATCTCGCCGTCGAGAACCTTGATGATCTGCATGACTTCCGTGGTAACTTCCGTGGTAACTTCCGTGGTAACTTCCGTGGTAAAGAAGGTCAGGGTAACGCCGTGGTCATCCTCCGACCACCGCGGCAAAGGTAGACCGCGCCTGGTGCAGGCCCTCTGGATCAGCAGGCTACCTCGTCCGATCTTTTCCATATACCCCCGCAGATAAAGCACGTGTGCGATATCCGGATTGCGCAGAACCGATAGCGTTCCCTTTTGAAGCTTTGCAAGGGTTACACCCTCAGGAAATTTGCCGGTATTCGATATCTCCAGACGGCCGGGGTAGATGTGGATAGTGATCCCACCGGAGAAATCGCTGTAGTCGCGGTGGGCAAACGCATTAACCAGACCTTCCCTGATGGCATCCGGGGGATAGGCAAGCTCATCATGCCGTTTAAGATCGGAAGGTCGAAAATGGGATATTGTAGGGATGTTCCTCAAAATAAAGGAATATACATCTTCCATTATCGATACCAGCGGACCTTCAAAGGATTGCATATCCCGATACGTATCGCCTATTTTACTTGTTTCAAAAACTGCTGCTCTAACCCGGATCTGCGGATGTCGGAGGGCAGGATTGGCCCCGAAGAGAACATCACCGCCGTTCGTCAGGTGACCATACCTGGAGACCGAGAGATCTTCAAGTATCGCAACCGGGCTCTCGCTATCCCGAAACCGAAATCGCCCTGAAGCAGTCGCCGTCTTCAGGGTGGATTGAATTTCATTCAGATCGAGATCGGCGCTTATATCTGCGGATGAGAAGCGCCGCTCCCACCGCTCGGGTTCCACCTGTTTGCGGAGCACCATATCCCGGATTGTCTCGACATCTGCTTTCCTGGTGGTCTGACCTGCGCGGAGATAGATGACATTCTCAAATGCGTATGGCAGATCCTTGCCGGCGGGCACCTCAATGACAAATAGATTTTTCCCTTCAATCTCGTGCGCCCGAACTGCAACCAGCGCTCCGGGAGAGAGCCCTTGTTGTATTCCACGCTCGAGAAGTTTTTCCACAATATCGGGATTCTTGATACCGATGACCGCCCCCTGATCGTCCGCACCGCAAACAACGTAACCGCCGGAAGTGTTCAGAAAACCGCAGATCACCTGGCCGATGAGATCGATATCGCCGCAGTCGGGTACGAATTCAACATGCTGCTCCTCTCCGGGCGGCAGAAGATCCGGAATGGAGTTTGCTTTCATAAGCGGCTTCTCCTATCTCGAATAACTCGCGAAACACGGGTATTATCCCGGAAGTTCTCCTGCACAAATGCCTCAACCTCCTGGTAGCGCGAAAATTGTGCGGCGGCGAAGAGAGCTGCATCGTCGTCCGACCTGAATTTCTGAACCCAGTTGCCCCTCCGCTCTTGCAGGGGTTTTTCAGAAAGGATGGCTTCTTCGTACATATCGATGACCCGGAAGTCATCCATGATCCGGTTTTCCTCCAGAGAAAGTCTGCTCCGGCCCGCCCCTCCCCTATGACCGGTGTGATTCAAGAGTTGCCGCGCAAAAACCACGTGGTCGTGGACAAGGAGCCAGCGTGGCTTATTTAATGCAATGGCTTTTCTCAACTCCTGATGAGTGATAGACAATCCATCCCCATCTCTTCCGCTACCGTAATACGGGGTGATCAACCCGAGAAACAGGTCGCAGTTCTCTATCGCCGCGATGCAGTTTTCAAAAGCGGAACGGCTCGAAAAGACCGGGACCGTTCCTTTGTGAGACATCCAGACCTCGTAACCAAATGCGGTTAAAAGCGTATAGATCCGATTCAGGAGTTCTTCGATACCGTATACCGTAGAAGAGACCATAACTTTGAGCTTTTTACCGTCCTGCACCCCTTCTTCCCCGGTCATGATGTTTCCCCTCCCTCTCTATTATTTCAATATCTCGCATCGATGATAATCCAGATACTTGATATGACTCTTATCCACCCTCCGTAGTTTCATTTTTGAGTGAATCCCGAGTTTATTTCTATCCTTCTCCTTTAAGGAGTCGCTGATGAGTATCTTCCCGTCGTCATCAAAGCTGATGTAGCCTTTATCAAAGGCACTGTCTAAGTTAGGAGTAAGCAATAGGCCGTTGTAGATATCCAGGCGTTCTTCATTGTCCGAATCTCTCCAGGGCTTGATGTGCGATGCTCTTAACAGATCGAGTGAATCACATCCCGTAACAGCGCATTTTCTCCAATAACGTATCAGATCGGAGCGAAATACTCCCTGACCTATACGGCTCAGTATTATCGATCTCTGTACCGTCTTAGGCAGCCCTTTACTGGTTCTTTTGAATTCTTCAACCTCATCATAGGCATTGGTCCTGGGCGTATTGCTGTAATCCGGGCCCGGGATGCTCCGCCCGAGTTCATCACCGATATATACCAACAATTCAGGGCTGTGTTTCTTCTGGCTGTCACACCTCAGCTGATTGTATTTATATGCCGCTTTCGTTATATACTCAAAATGAAGATCCCGTATTATCGGCCAGAGCTCCGGGTTTTCCTCTGAGGGGATATAATATCCGTTCCTTGATGGAACCTGTTCATATTCAGCATACTTGCCTTTTTCCCAGCGCCATGCCCTACTTCCCTCTAGCAGGTTTTTTTCATCCTTCTTCTCATCCAGTAGTTGTTTATCAAGAGACAGCCATAACCCATCTTTATGGATGGTGCAAACGATCAAACTGCCGACCAAGAGCCGAACGCCTCCACTGTAGCAGTATGTCCCCCATTTGCCGCTTCCATAGGAGTTAGCTTTGAGAAGCGATTCTACAAAGAGCGATAGACAAACCTTTCTGTACTCTTCATCGGGCAAGAGCGACGATACGATCTGTTCGATTTGGCGGGCATCAGGTTTCTTCATGACCATTTTTTCCATGGTGCTTGATCAGCATCGGCCTGTATTCAGAATAGTTATGGAGATACCTTAAATTTTCCTAAATCCGGTTCCCTTGCCTGTTCATCCTTTTTTATAGCCAGATATCTTTTATTGGCGGCTCACCTCTCATTACCATCCGCCGGAATAGAGCCAATCGGGCGTTCAGGACTTTACCGAAACCCGGGGGTCATTGCCTATCGCTGCACGCATTACACCGGTGTTCAACCGGGGGTTGACCCCTTTTGTGCCGGCCAACTTCGGATCGGGGATATTTACTGAATTTTTCCCTGTTTTGTCGTGCAAGACCATCATTCGGAAACCTCCAGCAGCGCCGCAACCCGCTCAGGGTCGTCTACGTAGATCTGGAGGAACCCGGCGGGCTCAAGCCTCACCATGACGCGGCCGGGATACCGCAGGCTGGCCAGGCCACGGTAGAGGAGCTCCAGCATGAACACCAGACAACCGACCGCCAGGAGGACCTGAAAGCCGAGATCAGGGTCGGCAGCCGGTCCGCCCGGATAGCGGATCAGCCAGTTCCCGGCGGTGGCAAAGAATATCACTGCAGTCATGAGTATCAAGAGGAGTGCAGACAACCAGCGGGGTATGGAGAGGTAGGGTCGTTTCACCTCGACCGACCGGACCGTATCCTTTCCAAAGACGAGCGGTTCGGTATGCGATCTCCGGATGGTGACGGAGTTCCCGGAGAATTCAACCGTGGTTCGATACGGGTCGAAGTACATGCGCCATGCGGCCCACGATAGAAAGAGGGCGGCCGTGAAGGTAAAGATGAGCCCGGGCCACAGGGAAGGGATCAGGATGGATATCACGAAGAGAAAGAGGAAACCGAGGACGGCGAACGGCATCAGCACAAAGAAACGAGGGCTGGTGTATTCTACGAATACGCCCTCCACAACCTGCCGGCTGCCGCCCACGGTCGCCCCGATCCCGATCTCGCCGTCCGGCGCAGCATACCGCCGGCGCACGGTACCGACGGCTGCTGCGTTCGGGCACCAGCCGAGCTTCTTCCTGATATACTCCAGAAATACCGTCATCAGGAAACCTCCAGTACCCGGGCTACCCGTTCGGGGTCGTCCGTGTAGACGTGGAGGAACCCGGCGGGCTCCAGCTTCACCCTGACGTGGCCGGGATACCGCAGGCTGACCAGGGAGCGACAGAGCAACTCCAGCATAAACACCATGAAGCCGACCAAATAGAAGGCGTGGAAGATAAAATCGGGGTCGGCCGGGCTGCCCGGATACCGCATCGCCCCGATCCACACCATGCCGTAGAATACCCCCGCATACGTGAAAATCAAGAGCAACGCGGACACCCAGCGGGGTATGGGCAGGTAGGGTTGTTTCACCTCGACCGATCTGACGGCATCTTTTCCGAAGACGAGGGGGCGAGTACGCGATCTCTGGACGACGACAAAATCCCCGGACGACTCTATTTCAGCCTTTTTCGTATCGAGATAGAGACGCACCACGGCATACGCCATAAAGGAGAGGCCTGTGAGAGCATAGAATCCGGGACGCAGGGAGGGGATCAGGAAGGCCACCACGAAGAGCACGAAGAAACTGCCGAAAACAAGAATCGACACCGGTAAGAAACGGGGACCGACATAATCCACGAATACGCCCTCTACCGCCTCCCGTCTGCCTTCTCTCGCTGCTCCGATCCTTACCTCATCGGCCGGCGCGGCATACCGGCGCCTGCCGGCCGTAGCCGTGTTCGGGCACCAGCCCATCCACTTCCGTATCGCTTCAGCGAATCTCAGCGTCATGCGGATGCCTCCCTGCCGAAGTTTGCGCGGTAGATCTCTTTGCGATGGAAGAGGTAGATCGCCATGATGATGATCCCGCCGACGAGCGTCGCCGCCCCCCAGGTCAACGGCCGCCAGGTGACGATATCGCCAAGCAGGGTTTCTTTCTCGAATTTCTCCCCGGTATGGATGCTCTGTGCGTCGTAATACACGGCAACAGCGGAGAGGACGAGGAGGATCGGGAGGAACTCCCGCTGGTGCACGACCGGGAAGAGCCATGCGAGGGCGAGGAGGATCAGCAGCATGTTCTCCTGGTAGCCGCCTCGATCGGCGCCTGTGATGCCGGCCGGCTCCGGGCCGGGGTTGGGATCCGGGCTCCTTCCCTTCCACGCATCCCCGTAGCCAGCTTCCGCGCTCGTGCGCCGGACGGGTCTGACGGCGTCGGCGTTCGGGCACCAGCCGAGCTTCTTCCGGATATACTCCATGAAGACCATCATCCGGCCACCCCCGTCACACGGGCTACCCGTTCGGGGTCATCGGTGTAGATCACAGCGATCCTCTTCTTAGCGGTCGTTATCGCCAGAGCCTGTGGGTAGCGGGCCCGCAGGTAGGTGCGGTAGAAGAGCACCGGAAAGAGGACCGCGGCGGCGAGCCCGAATATGAACCGCATGGAAGCTGGGTTTCCAAACCCGGCGTATACGCTGCCAGCAGCCGATGCGAGGAGTGTTGCCAGCGCTATCGCGAGGAACCAGGAGGGGACAGGGAGTTTGTTCTCCTTCACCTCCACCGTCTCGATGGCACCCTTCGGGATGACGATCGGCCGGAAAGGCGGCCGACTGATGGTGATGGCGTCGCGGATGATATCGATACGGGCTCTTCGTACGGTCCCATAGAACTCCAGAGCGGCGTAACCCAGTGTGATAGCCAGCAGAAGGAGGCCCCCTGCTGGAGGGATAACGAATGTCGGAACCGTAACGAGAGCCGCCGGAGCTCGGACAAGAAGGATCCAGATGATAGAGGCACCGGCAAGCACCAGCAGAAAGAGCCTCCCCGGCGTGCCGATCGGGCCGTAATCCACCAGCGCACCCTCCACCACCTCCCGACCGCCTTCTTTCGCCGTCTCAACCTCCACCTCAAGCACGGCATACCGGCGCCTGCCGGCCATTGCCGCGTTCGGGCACCAGCCCACCCACCTTCGTATCGCCTCAGCGAACCTCAGCGCCATGCGGGTTCGTCCTCCGTTGCCGTATCCAGGGTGTACACCGACCCCCACTCCGCGATCATGATCGCCTGGTGCCGCCGCTCCCAGAGGACCGTGACGCCGAACCAGACCCAGCAGATGAGACTCATGACCAGCACGAGCCCGATAATGTGACCGAACAGGCCCTCTCGAACAAGGTACAGCACCCCGGCGACGATGAGAACGGAGGCCGCCGGCAACCTCAGGTACTGAACAACGCGCTGTCTTCGGCTCATGTTCTCTCTGCGGAATTCGCCGGCGGCAACCCGGGCATACCGCTTCCGGCAACTGAGCAGAGAGCCGAGGAGCGCCCCTACCCCAACGATAAGACCCGTCCACACGCCCGGATACCCCCACGCATCCTCGACCAGGATAACGAGCGCCGCTACCGCCGCCGAGGCGACCAGCGCCGCGACGAGCAACTGGTTGTGGTGGCGATGCCACCATCCGGG
>JAAZGM010000304.1 GCA_012511245.1 Methanomicrobiales archaeon
ACCTCCGCCGGGAGCACCTCGGTTGTATCCCGCTCCTCGATCTCGATCTTCTCGCCGAGGATCGTCCTCGGCGCAAACTTGTAGGTCTCGGCCGCCACGATGACGTTCGTCCGGGCCTCGTTTGCGGCGTGAGCGATCTGGGCAGTCCCGATCTTGTTCACCACCGCGCCGTTCACCGCGATCGCATCGGCGCCGACGACGACGAGATCGACGTCGTTGATGAAGTAGCGGGCGGCTGAGTCGACGATGTAGTTCGTCTTGATCCTGGCATCGTTCAGGGTCTTGATCGTGATGAGCCCCTGGCCGCGGGGCCGGACCTCCGTCGCGTAGACCTCAAGCTCCTTCCCCTGCCGGTGGGCCTCGAGGATGCACCCGAGCGCCGCCTCCGAGTTGCAGTGGGTCAGGAGGACGTCGCCATCAGAGATGTGTCGTGCCCCGATCTCCGCTATCCGCCCTATAGCATGCTCCGAGTGCTCGACGAACTCCGCCGCCCGGAGAAGAACCGCGCTCCGCGCATCCTCGACCGAATCGAACGAATCGAGCGCCCGCATAACGGAGCGCACCGCGTTCGGGAGCGAGACAGCGGTCGGCCGGGTCCCGGTGAGGATATCGGCCGCCCTCTGCATCTCCAGTTTGAAGGATTCAGGGTCCGATACATCGAGATTCACGGCATAATCAGCCAGTGCCTTCACCGCTGCCCGGGCGATCCTGCCAGCGCCCCGGATCTCCATATCCTTTATGCTTGCTGCCGTCTCACTCAGTAACATAGGTTCTCATTGAAAAAGAGGGCAAGAGACTACATAGATTTATTGACGTGAAATTATGTCGGTAGCCGTTGTTTTTGACAGTGCAGGCACACTTCTGCGGACCTACCGTGTAGCGCGCGACATCCACAAGGATGAGATGCTGATCGAGGTCGAGACCACGACCCTCACCTTTGGATCAGATGCGCGGGTGCTTGTCGTCCTCCACCTCCACTCCCGGGGCGTCATGGAGGCACCGGAAGAACAGCCTCTCTCGGAGTTCTTCCTTGAGCAGTCGGTCGAGTTCGGAGTGGCCTGTTCCCGCCGGGTCATCCCCGCTGAACTGGTCGGGGATATCCTCTACAACGATGGATATGCCCGTGTCGGCGATCTCCAGGCATGCATCAGGCAGGTCTGGAGCTGCTGCAAGAAAGAGTCGATCGTCGCCATGAACAGCGGCGTTATCCTGAACCTGGATATCCCCGGTATCGAGTTCACGGTGACGACCGGTGGGAGGCCGTTTGACGGGGCAAAAGAGACCATCACCGAGTTGCATCGGATGGGTGTTCCTGCGTACATAGCATCCGGTGATCGCGTTGCAAAACTCGAACGGATGGGTGATTATCTCGGGATCCCCCGGGAGAGGGTCTACGGCGTCGCAACCCCTTCGATGAAAGCACGGATCGTAGAGGAGCTCAAGGAGCAGTATGACAAAGTCGTTATGGTGGGGGATGCCATCAACGATCTGAACGCTTTTCAGAAGGCGGATCTCGCGCTGCTCACCGAACAGCAGTCTGATCAGAAACCGGCCGTCCTTTACACAAACGTGGACCGGGTGATTCGCAATGTCAGCGAAGTGCCCGCTATTGTGGCTGAACTCCTTACGGATACCGCGGAGACCGGGAAAAATGCAACAATATAAACCCTAATATGATACAAGAAGAAGATTAGTTTAACGAGGATCTCAAGATGACCCCACTTATTACGGTGAAGGACCTCTGCATGGAGTTCAACGGGACTGCCGTGCTTAAAAATATCAATTTTGAGGTGGCGGAGGGAGAGACGGTCGGCATCATCGGCAGAAGCGGTGCTGGCAAGACCGTTCTCATGCACCTCATGCGAGGCGTTGATCTGCCTCCAACACATGGTGCAATCATATATCATGTTGTTACCTGCTGCAAGTGCGATTACATCGGAGTCCCCAGCGAGGCAGGAAACCCATGCCCTGTCTGCGGAGAAGAACTCGAGCCGGCCGATATCGATCTCTGGGCGGATGAGAACGCAACGCTGAAGCGCCGTGTCATGCGGAGAACCGCGATCATGTTCCAGCGGACGTTCGCACTCTACGGAGACGACCGGGTGATCGAGAACGTCCTGCGGGCGCTCGACGATATCGGCTATCCGAGCGAGAAGGCCATCAGCAGGGCTGCTGACCTCATCGACCAGGTCAGGCTCTCCCACCGGATGATGCATATCGCCCGCGACCTCTCCGGCGGCGAGAAGCAGCGGGTGGTGCTTGCCCGGCAGCTCGCGAAGAACCCGTTCATGCTCTTTGCGGATGAACCGACCGGGACACTCGATCCGGAGACCGCCACGCTCGTCCACCGGATGCTCATCGAGAGCGCCCGGACAAACGATATGGGGATGGTCGTCACCTCTCACTTCTCAAACGTCATCAAGGATGTGGCCGACCGCGCGATCCTCCTTGAGGAAGGGGAGATCAAGGTGATCGGCGCTCCGGAAGAGGTTATCGGCCGGTTCATGGAGAACTACAGCGACGCCGAACAGCACCAGGCCGGGGAGGTCGGTGAGAAGATCCTGATCGCCCGCGACGTGGTCAAGCGCTACCTCTCGGTCGACCGGGGCGTCGTCCGTGCGGTCAACACCGTCTCGTTCGATGTCAGCGAGAAAGAGATCTTCGGGATCATCGGCAAGAGTGGAGCAGGCAAGACGACTCTCTCGCGGATCATATCCGGGATCCTTGAACCCACCAGCGGCGAGATGAACGTCCGGATCGGCGAGGACTGGATCGATATGACGAAACCCGGCATCGAGAACCGTGGCCGGGCGAAGGGATACATCGGGCTCCTCCATCAGGAGTACGACCTCTACCCGCACAGGACGGTGCTCGACAACCTCACCGATGCCATCGGCCTTGAGTTCCCGAAAGAACTCGCTATGAGGAAGGCGATCATCACCCTCGGGATGGCCGGCTTTACGCCCGAGAAGAGCAAGGAGATCCTGGACCGCTACCCGAACCAGCTCTCTGAAGGCGAGAAGCACCGGGTGGCTCTTGCCCAGGTGCTCATCCGCGAGCCCCTGCTCGTCGTCCTCGACGAACCGACCGGCACCATGGACCCGATCACAAAGATCGATGTGAAACACTCGATCCTCCACGCCCGTGAAGAGATGGACGAGACGTTCATCGTGGTCTCGCACGACATGGATTTTGTGAGAGACATCTGTGACCGCATCGCCCTCATGCGGGGCGGCAAGATCATCCGGCTGGGGCCGACGGAGGAGGTGCTCGCCCATCTCACCGACGAGGAACGGATGGTGATGGGGGGCAGCGAAGTCTCCTGAGGTGTACGGAATGGAGATCCACCTGGATGGTCAACGTGTCCTGGTTCCGGAGGGTTCCCGTCTCGGGGATCTCCTCCCTGAACGGGATGAACGGTGCAGTGTCGCCATCATCCGGCCGGCACTTGTTGAGGATGAGACCGAGTCGCAGGAAGTCCGGTTCACCACGCCGGTCGGCGACCTGATCGTCGAGGTGGCAAAGACTGCGGCGGTCTCCCGCCTCCTTCAGCCGGAACTCGCCGGACAGCTCCGCCTGCACTGGCAGGACCGGTATGCCGCCGCTTTTGGCCCTTTTGAGTCCGATCTCCGCCCGGCACGCCACCCGAACAGGTATAAACGCGGTGACGTGATCCTCGGGTGCGGAGGGTATGATCCCTCCAGATCGTACCTGATATTCGCGCGTATGGGACATACCGCCGATTATGGTGCCCCGGCGGACGGCGGCGTCATCGGCAGCGTCGTCACCGGCCGCGGACTGCTCGACCGTCTCACCGACGGCGATCAGGTAACCGGTGTCGAACGGATATTCCGGCGTGTCGACCGCTCAAGCGTCGTCGTCGTCCGCGATGCAGGGTTCCCGCTCGAGGACGGGATGCAGGTCATCTCCTACGTGGAGGCAGAGGTGCAGGGTTTCGGGGAAGACGGGATCGATACCGGGACCGCCCGGAGCGCCGAACACTTCCTTCTCTCTGTCCAGGGCGGCAGGTTCAGGGTAGACCGCTCAAGCAGCACATACATCGCCGATACGCACCTGGTCCCGACACGGGTTCCGGCGGAGTTCTCCGGTCCGAGGCTTGAGGGAACCATTACAGTCCGGGCTGCCGGGAAATCCTCGGGCGGCGTCTACATCTACACCCAGGGCGTCTCGGCAAGCCCGGCGCACACCGTTGTAGGGCGGATCGCCCACGGTATTGAACTCGCCCGGTTTGCGGGAAAAGGCGATCTCCTCGCCATCCGTGCGAAGCCGGAACAGTTCGATCTCGTCGGCCTCTCGCTTGCCGGGGCGGAGTCGGTCGCGGCCCGGCGGGGCATCTCCCTCACCGCCGATACGGCCGAGGGCGATCGCATCGTGGTCGCCCAGACCCCGGCAACGACGCTCGAGGTGCTGGCCGGCGGCGAGGTCCGGGTCGAGACGGTGCCTGCCGACCACGTCGTCAGCATCACCCTCGATGAGGCGGCTGCGCCCCGCTCGGTCACGATCTTCCGTGAGGTGACCGGGCTCAAGCACCATAGCGTCGGGAAGATGCCGCTCGTCTTCGTCTTCGAGGACGTCTTCCTCTTCAAGCCGAAGATCGGGAAGGGTGTTGGGATCATCCCGGAGAACACGCCGACCGGGGAGGTGCCGGCATACACCCTTGCGATGACGAACGACTCCCGGCGGGGCACGGGCATGGTCGGTGTCCGGACCGCGGCGAACGCCGAGTTCGGCCCGACGTCCGAGCCGCTCACCGGGACGAACATCATCGGGAAGGTGCTCGATGCAGGCGGACTTGCCGGGATGCGCGAAGGAGAGACGGTATACGTGAGAGAGGTGAAGTGATGGCCGAGTATATCCCCGACTACGTGGGTACGGTGACCAAATACGTCTTCGTTGAATCCCCATCCATGACCCCCGGCGAACTTGCGCTCAGGGCATACGAGGCTTCCGAGGGCGTCCTCATCAAAGAGACGTGTTTTGGGCTGCAGGTGACGGGTGAGCCGGAATCTGTCGATCGCCTTATTGAGGAGATCCGCTCGTTTGACCCGAACCACATCTTCATCAAGGATCGCGGGTTCCCGCCCGGCGATCCGCGACGGTGCCGGGCGAACCTCGGCGGAGCAAGGCCGGGCTATCTCGGCCACGAACGGGAGTTCCGCCTCTTGCGCTACATCACCCGCGGGCTTGAGGAGATCGGCCGGCGGGAAGGCGATGAGACGGAACCAGCACCGCCC
Organism: Methanomicrobiales archaeon; assembly: GCA_012511245.1. Lineage (GTDB taxonomy): Archaea > Halobacteriota > Methanomicrobia > Methanomicrobiales > Methanoculleaceae > Methanoculleus. The sequence goes on from JAAZGM010000304.1 coordinate 5,256, forward strand.
GTACCCGAGACGAAACCGAAACTCAATATCAAGCGACTGCAAGAACTGATAGCTACAGAGGAGTTCTGAATACAATGGCAAAGGTGTTTATCTACCCTGCAACGAGCCTCATCCTCTCCGACCTGGTGGCCAGGTTCGGCCATAAACCGCTCGGTGCAGCCCTCGGTATCCGGGAGAGGATACAGACCGCCGGGTTAGAGTCCCCGCCCCTGCAGATCACTCCCGAAGAGCCCAAACGCGGCCTGAAGTATGCGGCCGTCGAGGTACCGTCCGGTGTTCGGGGGCGGATGGCGATCTACGGCCCTCTCATCGAGGAGGCCGAGGCCGCGGTCATCGTCACCGAGGCCGACTTTGCGTTCGGGTGCATGGGATGCGCCAGAACCGACGAGTTGATCCTCTTCACTCTGCGCCAGAGCGGCATTCCGATCCTGGAGCTGAAGTACCCGACGAACGAAGAGGAAGGGATAGCGTTCGTCGCGACCATCAAGAACTTCCTCAAAGGCCTCCCGAACGGAGGTGAGGCATGAAGAAAGTACGAATTGCCCAGCTCTCCTGCGGGGCGGAGTACAGCGGCGTCCAGAAGGAGATCTACGACGCCGCCGAGTCGGTGGGTGCAGAGGTCTTCTTCCCCGACATCGCTCTTGCCGATGTGGAGCGGGCGGTCAAGAAGTTTGGCCTCGACGTCAAGAGTGCCGACTTGAAACTGATGATCGCCCGGGCCATGGCGCTCGTGGACGGAAAGATCGATGCGGATGGGGTCTTCATCGGCACCTGCTTCCGGTGCGCCGAGGCGGCGATCGTCAGAAACGAACTCCGCCGGTATATCCCCGAGAACTCGAAACTCTCGGTGGTGAGTTACTCCTTCACCGAGCGGACGACCGCAGGCACCCTCCTCACCCGGATGGAGGCCCTGACCACCATCGCCCGGCGGCGGGCGCTCCTTGCCCGCGAGGAACAGACCGGGATCACGATGGGCGTCGATTCGGGTTCGAGCACGACGAAGGCCGTCGTGATGAAGGACAACCAGATCGTCGGCACCGGGTGGCACCCGACGACCGAAGTTCTCGCGAGTGCCGAGAACGCGGTTACGGATGCCCTTGCGATGGCAGGGCTCACCCGCGAGGATATCCAGGCGGTCGGCACCACCGGATACGGGCGGTTCCTGATCGGCAAGCACTTCGGCGCCGATCTCGTCCAGGAGGAACTGACGGTGAACTCAAAGGGCGCCGTCTACCTTGCGGGTCACCAGCGGGGCGCCTCGACCGTCATCGATATCGGCGGCATGGACAACAAGGCGATCAGCGTCATCGACGGTATCCCGGGAACCTTCACGATGGGCGGGATCTGCGCCGGTGCAAGCGGCCGGTTCCTTGAGATGACCGCAAAACGGCTCGGCGTGGATATCACCGAACTCGGCCCTCTCGCGATGAAGGGTATGGGGAAGAACGTCCCGATGAACAGTTACTGCATCGTCTTCGGGACGCAGAGCCTTGTGAACGCGCTTGCGGCGGGCTCTTCGCGGGAGGATGTGGCGGCCGCGGCCTGCCACAGCGTCGCTGAACAGGTATTCGAGCAGCAGCTGCAGGAAGTCGACATCAAAGAGCCGGTTATCATGGTGGGCGGCACGTCGCTCATCGAGGGGCTGGTTCATGCGATGGGCGAACTCCTGCAGACCAGGGTCGTCGTCCCGCCCTACTCCCAGTACATCGGCGCGGTCGGATCTGCCCTGCTTGCGTCCGGGTTCGTCAAGGGTGAGTGACCATGCCTCCGCTGAACCACTTCGTGATCGAGTCGCCTGATGCGGTTGGGAGAGAGGCGTATGAGCGGATAACAGGCGACGTCCTCCAGGATCTCGATCTCATCAAGGTGATCGACCGGCTCCACATCTACGTCGATCCGGTGATGCCGATATTCATCGCGGTAGGGCTGCTCCGCCACATGCCGCGGGCTATCCGGGTCAGCGACTTCGCAAACGTCAACCCCGGCGAGAAGATGGTCGTGCTCGACATCGGCGACGAGACCTACCTTGCGCCGCTCCTCCAGAAACTCTGGACGATCTACGGCAAGGAGAACGTCGATCAGCCCGATCGGTTCACCGTCGTCCTTCCGGCCGGGGTGATCGAGGGGGAGGAACTCGAAGGGCTGGTGGTCGCCGATCCAAGCGAGACCCTCTACAAGGACGTCATCTACGCGCTCCAGTACATCGCCCCGGAGGGGTTCAAGGTCCGCCGCCAGTACATCCGGGACGGGAAGTTTTACTACGTGGCAAGCGAGGATACCCTGCCGACCGATATCGTTGAGACGATGGTCGTGCCGCTCTTTGAGAAGATGGGGGTAGAACTGTGACAACACTGGTTCCGGTGACCTATAAGGGCGGTATCTACCGGCACGACGAGATCATGGACCTGATCGACGATCTTGGCGGGTATATCGTCCAGAAGCATGTCATGGCCCAGGACGTCGTGCTCCAGTCGTTCGTGCCGCGGGACGATATCGAGTTGATACGCCGGGTAGCAAAACCGCTTGCCGGCGAGGTGATCGAGGCGCCCCTTGTCGGGACAGAGATCGCCGTCGTGAGCCCGAGCCTTGAGATCCACCATCTCCCCCATATCGCCTGCGATATCGCCGAGTACCTCAGGCGGTCGGGCGCAAAGACCAACATGATCGGGCTGGCGCGCGGGTTCGGGAAACGGATCGCGAACTTAAACGACGAGGAGCGGGACATCATCAACGAGCACGATCTCGCCGTCTACGTGCTCGGCAGTTTCGAGGAGTGCATCAAGCAGAAGTTTCCGGCGATCCGCCGGGAGATCTATACGCCGATCGTCCTGATCGGCGCTCCTGACCGCGAGGCGCTCATGCGGGTGATCGATCCCCCGGTCGAGGGCTACGTTGGAAGCGTGGGGAGGATCATGCACCGGCTCAAACGCCCTGAGGAGCTTGGAAAACTCGACGAACTGGTGGATGAGGTCTCACGTGTCCTTGATGCACGGCGGGACGCTCTTGCAAAAGACCCGCTCTCCATCTTCCCGCCCCGCCTGATGACCATCATCGAGGATCAGATCCATGAGGTCAGCATGCTCACCCATCCGACGCCGGTGACCGTCCAGATGGAGGGGCTCCGGGTGAAACTTCCCTATGATCCGTATGCGCCTCTGATACGGTCGCTCGAGGTTGTCGATGGGGTGACGATCGGTGATATCGCCGATGTTACGCCGTCACGAATGCGCAATTACATATTGATCCGGATTAAACCTTTCTCGGAAACCCGTATATTGGTGTGATGATGAACTTCGAGAAGGTATTTGCAAAGATCGGAGAACGGGGAACGGATGCGATCGCAGAGGAGCTCCTTCGCGACATCAAGACGGAATACGGCAGAGTTCCCCTGATCTTTGAGCGAATGGCGGAGCGCCCCGAGATCCTCATCTCACACCTTCTCTACAAGGGAGCTGTCGTAGAGACCAGCCAGCTCGAACCGAAGATGATCGAGCTCATAAGCCTCGCGGTGGGTGCGGCGCTCAAGTGCAGCCACTGTGTTGAGTACCATATGCAGGCGGCGACGGCGAAGGGTGCAACCCGGGCGGAGATCCTTGAGGTGATCCTGATCGCAGGGCTGCTTGCGAACTCTGCCGTCCTTGCGGATGCGTATCGGGTGGTGAACGGTTCAGAGCCCTGCCCCTCCTGCGACCTCAACGGCCCGGACTTTGAGAAGACCTGTTTTAATGACTGATCCATCCCTGGTGTCCGGAGCATGTGTGGTATTGCCGGGCAGTTTGCCCTGAACGGGGAGGATGCGGATGCGGCCCTTGTCGGGGCGATGGCGGAGCGGCTGGCTCATCGCGGCCCCGACGGCGAAGGAACATTCTTCTCCGGGCCGATCGGGCTTGCCCATCGCCGCCTTGCGATCGCCGATGATGGCCGCCAGCCGATGGAGAGCGAGGACGGGACGCTTCAGATCGTCTTCGACGGTGAGATCTACAACAATCTCGAACTCCGCAGCGAGCTCTCTGCCGCCGGTCACCGGTTTGCCACGACAACCGATACGGAGGTGATCCTGCACGCCTACGAGGAGTGGGGGAGGGACTGTCTCGCCCGGTTCAACGGGGCGTGGGCGTTCGTCCTCCGGGATGGTTGCCGGCGCGAACTCTTCTGTGCACGTGACCGCCTGGGCATCAAACCGTTCTACTACACCCTTGCCGGGGGATCGTTTCTCTTTGCGTCAGAGATCAAGGCGCTCCTGGCGCACCCCAAGGCCGGACGGCGGCCGAACGACCGGATGCTCGCGACGTTCCTTGCGTGGGGGGTTGCGGATCACACCGCGGAGACGATGTACGACGGCATCTACCAGCTCCCGCCCGCCCACACCATCGCCGTCTCCGCCGGAGGCGTCGGGGAGCCGGAACGGTACTGGAGCCTCGTGATGAACGGCGCCCGGGGCGGGGTCGATGACGGAGTTGCTGCGCGAAACGTTCGCGACCTCCTGACCGACGCCGTCCGGCTCCGGCTCCGGGGCGCTGTCCCGGTCGGGACATGTCTCTCGGGCGGCATCGATTCATCGACGATCGCCGTCCTGTTCAATGAGCTCCTGGGGGGGAGCGGCGAGCAGCAGAAGACGTTCTCGGTCTCGTTTGACGATCCGCGGTTCGATGAGAGCCGGTATATCGATACGGTGGTCGCGGCGACCGGGGCCTCAAACCGACGGATGAGGCCGGATACAGCGGGGCTCCGGGAGGATATCGAGAGGCTGCTCTACGTGCAGGACGAGCCGTTTGCATCCCTCTCGATATACGCCCAGTACTGTGTTATGCGGCTTGCGAGCGATGAGGTGAAGGTGGTTCTCGATGGGCAGGGCGCTGATGAGCAGCTCGGCGGCTACATCGCCTACCAGGCGCCGTATATCCGGGGGCTTCTGCAGCGCGGAGAGATCTTCGCCGCCATCCGGGAGGGGATCGGGAGCGCACGACACCACGGGTCGTTCTTCTCGTGGGCAGCGCGGCAGTTCTTCGTCCGTTCGGAACGGAGAGGGCTTCTTTTGGGATCGCCGCCGGAGGTCCTCCGGTATGCGGGATCGCTTGACGAGGTTCTCCAGCGTGAGATCACGGCCTCGAACCTCCCCCTCCTGCTGCACTGGGGTGACCGGAACGCGATGGCCTTCTCGGTCGAGGCGCGGGTTCCGTTCCTCGATCATCGCCTGGTGGAGTATCTCGCGGGGCTCCCGCTCGACCAGAAGATCCGCGGCGGCGTCACGAAGCACGTCCTCCGGCGGGCTGTCCGGGGGCTGGTCCCGGACGGTGTCCGGTGCAGGATGGACAAGATGGGGTTCGTCACCCCTGAGGAGGTCTGGATGAAGGGCGAACTTTCGTCGCGCATCCTCGAACTCTTCACAACGCACGAGTTCGCCGGTCGGCCCTACTGGGATGGAGAACGGGTGCTCGAAAACTACCGGGAGTTCCTTGAGGGGAAGAGTGCCTACTCGACAGAGTTCTGGCGGATAGCCTGCGCAGAGATGTGGCTCCGGCAGTTTGATGCGTAGACCCTGTTGCATTTTTTCATACGCGCCTCCTTGCAACCTCCTCCGCTGTTTACAGGATGTGTGGCGCCTGTATGCGGGGGCTACTGTAGAAGGGCATGTGGGCATCCACGTGCCCCTCACCCTTCTCCTTCCTGCGGGCAGACGCCTCCTTTCTGCCGGAGCCCTCTTCCCGCATACGCTGCGAGGAGGACGGCAAGGATGCCGGTGATGAAGATCCCGTCGAATATCCCCGCACCCCCGATGGAGAGGACGGTCGGCCCCCCTGTGGTTAGCGCTGAAAAAACAGCGGGATTTGCGAGGTTGAGGATGTCTGCCCCGAGCAGGGTGCCTATGGTTCCCCCGGCATAGGCGAGACCTGGTGCCGCACGGCATCCACGGGCGAGGAGGAGCCCTGCAACGGCGCCTGTGATGGGTGCGATGTAGAACGGCATCGTGATCCCGAGACCCGGGGTGGGTGTTGCAGCGGCATGGGTGACGAGCGTGACCATGCCTATGGCGATGAGAGACTTCCACCACGAGACCCTGCCCCGCCCGATCATCTCAAGCGTCACAAGGAGGGGGATGACCGCTCCGCCCACATTGACCGCGATGATGCTCTCATCCACAAAAAGGAGCGGGATATCGATCAGGCTCCCGATCAGCGCCCCTGTGGTCACCAGCACTGCCTGGTAGAACCGGAGCCCGACCGACTCAAAGACTCCTTCGCTGACGAGGAGCAGGATGAATATGACCAGGGCGGGTATGAGGACCGCTAGCGCAATGATGACCTGTTCAGGGCTGAAGAGAACCGGCAGGATTGCGATCGAGGGTAGTTCAGTCTCCATGGGCAGATATATACCGGGCGGGCTCATGCCATAAATAGTTTCATGGACGGTATCCCGGGTGACGATCGTATGGTCTCAATCCCGGCGATCTTCCAGGATTTATGGCATGATATAATCAGATCACCCCCACCTCGACATGAGCGATGGATAACATCGACGATAGCGTGAAAGCGCGAGTCAATAGAAAAGAGAAATCTCAAATTACAGGTATTATATTCGTTTCTGAATAGATATATTCATATACCCTCAGCCAAAAATAGTCTTAACTAACATCTCCTGCCCCTGATTGAATAACAGGCACCGGATAACAACTGTCGGGCACAACCGGCCCCGGTGGTCTTGAATACGATCTCCATTCCGGGGTTGGTGGGCAGTCGGAGATAAACCCGTTCTCTCCGGCTGATGATTGCGTACGGGGGAGTATGACCGTATTTACCGTTGAAGATCTGATCAGGCATCTGGAGCATCTCCAGGCGAGGGGCCCTATCCCGTTCGACGTGAAGAACGGAGAGATCTTTGGTATTCTCTGCCCGGGCGGCCAGGACCGACAGACCCTGCTTACCATCCTCATGACGATGCTCTTTCCGGTCCCGGAGTCTGCCGAACAGTCGCCGCTTGCGGTTCTCGACAGTCTTGGCGACGTGCGCAGGAGCATGGGCGTCGCCCTCCGTGAATCGGTGCTCGACCCTGCACTTACCGGCAGGGAGAACCTGGACTTCCACGCTCGACTTCACGGCCTGAGCGGCGATCTCAGGATGAGGCGGGTCACCGAGGCCATAACCCTCTTCGGCATCGACGAGAATGCCGATACCGTTGTCGAGGACTATCCTCCTGAGATGGTGCAGCACCTTGAGATCGCCCGGGCATACCTCACGCACCCATCGGTACTCTTCCTTGCCGAGCCAACAGCGGGTCTGGACGACGATGGGCGCCGGAAGACCTGGGATCTGCTCCGGCGGCTGAACCGCGAGCGGAAGACGACGATCATATTTACGACGCACGATGTAGAGGAGGCAGAAGAGATCTGCACCCGGGTTGCGGTGGTGGATCGCGGCGAAGTCGTTGCTCTGGACGCACCGGAGACCTTCCGGGCGGTGATGACACTCGATGGCACGCTGCTCGAGTTCGATAACCCGATCTGATCGGACTGTTCTTTGAGGGTGAGGTGAGCGAAATCGTTTTACCTTCTCGATTGTGACATGAACATATGATTATTCATCCCGTTCCCGGGGTTGCAGTCATGTTTGCTGTTGCACTTGTGTTTGTCAGCGGGTGTCTCGACGATGGGCCGGCGGAAGTTGTCCGGACGATCGCGCCACTCGAAGCCTCTGCCCTGATAGAGGAGAAACAGGGAGATCCAGGTTTTGTCATCATCGACCTCCGCAGAGCCGACGAGCTCGCCAGCGGGCAGGTTCCGGGCGCGATCAACATCAATTCGGCGCATTTCGGAGAGCACCTTGATACCCTCGACCGGGAGGGGACATACCTCATATACTGCCAGCGGGGCGGGCGGAGCCCCGGTATCCGTGAGATGATGCGCGAGGCCGGGTTCAATGAGGTCTATGAGATTGAGGGCGGTTTGAGCGCCTGG
>JAAZGM010000305.1 GCA_012511245.1 Methanomicrobiales archaeon
ACCAGTCCGGCTTCGTCATCTTCTCTTCAGACCTCGGTTACCAGAAACCGGATGCCCGGATATATGCGGCGGCGCTCGGGAAGATGGAACTCCCCGCCCGGGACGTCCTCTTCATCGGGGACAACACTGAGAACGACGTCGATGCTCCCCGGAGGTTCGGGATGCAGGCGCTCCACGTCGAGGAGGCATGGGTGCGCTACGGGGTTTAACGGCCGGAAATCCCCATCTGCGCCCGGATATGCTGCACCGTCTCAGGATACTGGATCTCGAGTCGCTCCTCTTTGAGGGTCTCCTGCACGATCCACCGGATGTCCGGGTCGTCAAGGGTCGCAAGCTGCCTCAGATACTCAAAGCCCGGTGTGGGGATTGCGGCGATGACCACACCGAGTGTGCGGCCGAGCGACTCCCGGAGCGCATGAAAAGCATCGGAATGCCGCTCTTTTGCGGTGTAGATGCGGATCAGGATCTTCCGGTGAAACCGGAGCGCTGCCGCTGCGATATCGGCTTCAACCAGGAGATCCGGTTCGGAAACCCCCGCGGCGGCAGCCTGCATGGCAGGCCAGGTTCCCCCTTCCACCCAGCTCTCCAGTTCCGGGATCACCGTATCGCGCTGCCGGAGAAGGAGGTCACGGATTGCCGCCGCCACCGCCTCCCTGATCCACCGCCTCGGATCGGTTGCGGCCTCTCCAAGGTGTTTGAGCGCCGCTACGGCGTGTCCGGGTGACAGCGATCCGATCGCCCCGATGCCCCTGATACCGCAGATCCCGAGGAACTCGCCTGGATCGTCGGCCAGGGCATCTTCAGGTGCGATACAGGCGAGTTCCGCACAGAGATCCAGCAGAAGGGGCAGGTCAGCGGGATCGGCAGCGGCAAACTCCTGTACGGTCCGGGCAAATCCTGCTGCCAGCTCCAGGTCCGCCCCCGGTTCGGGAAGGCCGCCCTCCGCAACGAGATAGGCAAGAAGGTCCCCGGCGTCGCCGTTTGTGAGAAGATCCGTGAGCAGGCGGGCTACCGCCTGGGAGAAGGTTGATCTGCGGGTCATCAGCTCTGATGATGAATGATCCGCAGGAAGTAAAGATGATCGCTACCGGGCGGCCAGGGTTGCCACAAAGGCGTCAAGTGCCGCGTGGACGTTCTCGCCGTTCCGCGCGGAGATCGGGTGCACTACCTCCCCGGGAAGATCCCGGCTGATGGCATCAGGCATCGCCCCGGGACTGTCACACTTGTTCGCCATGAACGCAAGCGGAACGTCGAGCGTTTTCAGCTGGTTGTAGAAATATCGTGTCATCTCATCCACTCCAGTCGTGGCATCCACAATGATGATCGCGCCATCCATCCCCCGCGATATGATCTGCCGGACAAACTCGAACCGTTCCTGCCCCGGCGTCCCGAAGAGATATATGGCCTTATCCCGCACCGTCAGTCTGCCGAAATCGAATGCAACGGTCGTGGGGCCATTTTCTGAGGATGCCTCAATATGGCGGCTGCGGGGATCGAGCGCCTGGATGAAACTGGACTTGCCTGCATTGTATGACCCAAAAACGACAATCTTGAGCCTGTCATCAGCCATTAGCCATCTATATGCATCAGAATGTTTTAGGGTTTCGTTATCACGGCGGCATGACGACAATGAAGATCTATTCGGCCGGGGTTGTGAAAAATAATTTTTCCTGAGGGGGAGGTGAGGAAATAATCACTCATCACCCCGTTTGAGCCCCGGTCTCCTCCACGAACCGTGTACCCAACATCCATATATCCTGCAGATCCAGGGTACTGGTATGGAGCCGGATGAGGTGGAGGATCTGGTCGTGCAGGAGATCATGGCCACTCTGGACAGTCTCTTCCTTGCGGAGAAACAGGCGCGACTCCAGGTATCGGCACTCAAGGAACGGCAGTATCCCCTGGCCGAGACGTTTGAGATGGTTCAGGATATGGGCACCGATACCGCCATCGAAGAGGCACTCATCCGGTTCGGTTTTGACTATCATGCAATAGACGATGATGCCGAACTCTGGATCTCGGACGATTACGGGCTGATGATCTTCCTCTCCTTCACCGACCAGGATGGGCGGTATTACAACTACAGGATCATCACGTTTGATATCGTAGATGAGGATGAGGAGGTAGCTGCATGACTTTGCCGGCAGGGCGGAGCGATGCCGTGAACGAGATCCGGTGTGCAGCAAAGAATCTGGAGGAATTGAGATGGAACGCTCGGTAAAACGTCTCATGGAAGATAGAGAGAAGCGGCGCGAAGAGAACATCGGCGAGTACATCAAGCTGCTCTCAGACGAGAGCATCCCCTACCGGCTGCGGGCGGCGGAAGCGCTCGGAACCTGTGACGATCCACGCGCAGTCGAGCCGCTGATCGCTGCCCTTGCAGATAGCGAGAACGAGGTCAGGTGGGTCGCTGCGCAGGCGCTCGGGAAACTATGCGATGCACGAGCGGTCGATCCGCTCATCGCGCTCCTCGATGATCGCGATCGGTGGGTGCGGCGCGGTGCCGCCTGGTCGCTCGGCGAACTCGGCGATCCGCGTGCAGTCGAGTTCCTCCTCGCCCATCTCGGCGACAGTAAGAAAGACGTCAGGGCGGCGGCCGTCGAAGCGCTCGGGAAGATCTGTGATCGGCGGGCGGCAGTTCCTCTCACCGCTGCGCTCGAGAGTGAGGAGGAGCCGGAGGTCCGGACGGCGATCCGCCGGGCGCTCCGCGAGATCACCGGCGAGGCGGGATTTTGACCGAAAATAAGGGGCGAAGACTCTTTCGCTACTACCCGGAGGATTTCGGGGCGCTCCCCGTCCGGGTCGTCCATATGGATATCACGTTCGACGTCTATGACGGCCATACCCGGGTCGTCTCCGCCCTCACCGCCGTGACGCTGGATGCGCCACTCCCATCACTCGCCCTGAACGCCCGTGACCTTGACATCCTCCGCGTGGAGGCGGGTGGATATGCCGTTGCCCACACCTATGACCGGGATGCCGCAACCCTCACCGTCACCTTCGATCCCCCCATCCCACCCAGGACAGAGTTCACCCTCGATACCGAGACGATCTGCCGGCCGAACACCCATCTCCTCGAAGGCCTCTACTACGACGGGCTCTGCCCCGGCGGGCCGCCTGCCCAGATCACCCAGTGCCAGCAGTGGGGGTTCCAGCGGCTGGTCCCCTGCCTCGACGACATGACCGCGAAATGCACCTACACGACGACGATCATCGCGGATAACGGCTACACGGCCACCATATCGAACGGTGATCCGGTGGGAGCCCGGATCCCCTGCGCTCCCGGCCGATCCATGCAGAGGTACGAGAACACGAAGACCCCGATGGCGCCCTACCTCTTCTTCCTCGGGGTGGGGTGCTACGACACCTACCGGCGGGAGTTCGAGTACCCCGACGGGCGGATATTCGCCCTCGAACTCCTTGTAAAACCCGGCTCTGACCCGATAGGAGCAGAAAAGGCGCTCGACATCCTCGCGGGCGCGGTGATGTGGGTCCACCTCTTCACCGGCCCGGAGCAGTATCGTGATCGTGAGATCCGGGAGGAGATATGGCGGCTCGTGCGGGTGCGCAACGAGGTGAAGCGCTCCGGCGATGCCTCTGCGGTCGAAGAGATCAGGGGTAGGCTCAGGAAGCTCATCACAACCATCACGCCGGGCTACGCCTACACCGGGGCGGTATACCGGGAGATTGCGATGCAGAACTCCGACTTCGGCGGGATGGAGAACGTCGGGAACACGACGATCGCCGCGAACCGGATCATGCCCGGGCCCGATACCACCGACCCGGCCTTCGAGTACCTTGTCCGGGTGAAGGCCCACGAGTACTACCACAACGAGAACGGCTCAGAGGTGACGGGGCAGAGTCCGTTTGAGATCTGGCTGAACGAGGCCGTGACCGTCCACGTCGAGAACCAGCACCACGCCTTCTTCTTCGGCGAGACCTACTCGCGCCTCCAGACCGTGCTCGACCTCCTCGATCCTGTGGCCGGGACGCTCACCCTCGACCGGGGGGCGGGATCGATGCCGATCGAGCCGGACGGATTCAACGACCCAAACGACCTCATCACGGGCGTCACCTACGTGAAGGCCCCCGAGTTCGTCAGGATGATCGAGACGTTGATGGGGAAGGAGGCGTTTGCCGAAGCGCTCGGCCGCTACCACGACCGGGTCCGGCACGCGAACGCCTCGCGGGCCGACTGGCTCCGGTGCATGGAGGAGGTCTCCGGGCAGGACTTCACGACGATGGCGGCGGTCTGGCTGAAGGAGAAGGAG
>JAAZGM010000306.1 GCA_012511245.1 Methanomicrobiales archaeon
CAACCCATGGCAGACTTTGTGCCGACTACCGTGAACAGAACGGCGGTCCGGGACCTCGCCGTCCCGATCGCCAGCGTAACGTCGTTTAACACCCTCGTCGATATGGTCATCGACGACAACCCCTTCGAGTGCGTCGGGTATACGACCAAGGGCGGCCAGACCATCCCTGCGGTCGTCCGGAACCGCGAGCACTACACCGCGAAGGTGAACTTCCTCAACGGTGAGGGCAAGCGCGTCGGGACCGTCTCGATCCAGTCGCCGACGATCGCCGCGTTCAACGCGAACGCCGCCGAGGTCATGGACAACGCAGCCCTCGAGGCCGCGATGGGCGGCGAGGCCGTCCGGAACGGTCCCGCAGAGACCTACTACGCCCAGCTCAAGTGCCACGACCCGTCCGGTGACGACTACTACGTCACCTTCACCAGAAAGACCGTCCGGCTCTCGTCCTACCAGGACGAAGCGATCCGGACCAGGGTCGAGAACTGGGCCGACACCGTCGGGACGCTGGAGTGAGGGGATCCTTCTCCCTTACTTTCACCCCGCGCACGGCTCCCTGTTATCAACGAGCCCTTCTCCACTCTCTCCTATGACGCATTCCGCTCTTCTCCGCTCCGACCAGACCCTCTTTCGTGACCCGGACGTCTTCGAGTTCACGTATCTCCCCGACCACCTCCACCACCGCGATGCCCAGGTCCGGGAACTCGCCTTCCTCCTCCGCCCTGCCCTTCGGGGCGCGAGCACAGGGAGCGCCGTCCTCCGCGGCCCACCCGGAACGGGAAAGACCACCACCGTCCGCCAGGGCTTTCGTGAGGTCAGGGAGGAGACCCGGAAGATCGTCCCGGTCTACGTCAACTGCCGGCACGACCGCACCCCGCTCGCGGTCTACCGGAGCATCTTCGCGCAGGTCTGCGGCTGCCCGGCGCCGTCGGCCGGCCGATACCTCGACGAGATCAAGCAGGGGATCGCCGCCCGGCTCCATGACGAGAACGCTGCACTCGTCGTCTGCCTCGACGATGCAAACTACCTCATCGCGGCCGGGACCTACAACCTCCTCCTCTACCAGCTCCTCCGGCTCTACGAGAAGTGGGACGTCCGGAAAGCCGGGGTCTTCGCGGTCTGTAGCGATCTCTCCCTGAACCTCTACGCGGAGGCTGATGCGAGCGTCCGGTCGGTCTTCCACCCGACCGAGATCACCTTCTGGCCCTACACGAAGACCGAGGTCCGGGAGATCCTCACCGACCGCGTCCGGCAGGGGCTCTACCCGGGGGTGATCTCGAATGTCCTCCTCGACCGCATCGCGCAGATCGCCGCCGGCGAGCAGGACGTCCGGATCGGGATCGACCTACTCCGGGGAGCAGTCCAGCGGGCGGAGAGGGACGGGCGCCGCCGGGTCGGCCCCGACGACGTGACGGCCGCAGCCCGGGCGATCACCGCGCTGTCGCTCCGGAGCCGGGCCGTGGAACTCTCGGCGGGCGAGTGGGCGCTTCTCTCCCGGATCGCGGAGCGGTCGCGGGAAGGGAGAGAGATGACCTCGGGGGCGGTCTTCGAGGCGGCCCGGGAGTACCTCCCGGTCGGAAAGACGTCCTACCACGAGCACCTGAACCACCCCGCCGAGCTCAGGATCGTCAATCTCGTGCCCCGGATGGGTAAGGTGCGGAAAGTCCGGCTCCGTTATGTCGCCGGGGACGTGGCAGCTGCCTGCAGTGCCCGGACGAAACCCACAAAACCCC
>JAAZGM010000307.1 GCA_012511245.1 Methanomicrobiales archaeon
CTGCAATAACAATTGTGTATATCCACAAATTTACGTTGAAAGAAGAGTTCCGCAGAAAAGGAATTGGTCTTAAGACTATGAAATTCGTTGTCGACCAATTCACGAGTGGACTCAACTTAATCTTGCTTCATCCAGCACCATTAGGTATGCATGTGGGTGAAGAAGGGCGCGATATAGCTATCAAGAAACTGGAAGATCACTGGAGTAAAATTGGCTTTAAGAGGCTCGGATCGAGTGATGTATATTACATCCCCTTCTGAAGGCTATGGGTATCCCACAGAGAACTCTCTCAGATTACCCTGGATGGAAAGTCTCTAGCACAGGTACCTGGCTACGTCCGAACCCTTTATCATCTCCCGCTCCAACATTTACTCAAAGTTGAAAGTCGCCTATGCCGAACGATCTGATAGCAATCGTGGAAGAGTCCGAGGATGTGAACAGCGCTCTCATCTCCCGGGTGCGCCTGGAGATACTCTGGGCGCTCTCCGAACTCGGCGATGACGGAGCCACCGCACGGCACCTCAAGGCCGGGCTGAACCTGAGTGATGGCGTGCTCTATGCAAACCTCAAAAAACTCGTCGAGATGGGATACCTCCGCTCCGAGAAGGTGACGCTTGAAGGGAAAGAACTCGAACTCTATGCCATCACCCCGGAAGGACTCCTTGAGTGGCGGTGTCTCCGGGGCTGGCTCTGCAAACTCCTGGGCTGCGGAGGCGATACCTCTGAACGATAGAAGCAAAGTCATTGCCTGCTTCCGGGAAGCGGGATTCCGGATGGACAAAGACCGGTTCGAGCACCGGCTCATCGCCCAGAAGTTCGTCTACCTGCTGAAACTGAAGGGCGTCGAGTTCGCATACCCGTTCCGCCTCTATGTCCGGGGGCCCTACTCACCGGCCCTCGCACGGGAGTACTACCAGCATGCCGACGAGTTTTTCCGGTGCGAGACGGAGAGCACGCTCTCGCCCGCCGAGGCGGGTGCCGTTGCCGAACTCACCGGCCTCTTCGACAAAAGCCCGTCCCTGCTTGAGATCGGGGCGACCTACGGACATCTGGCCTACGAGATGCGCCAGCCGCCCGAGCAGGCATACCGGACAGTCCGGAGGATGAAGTCGTTCTACTCCAACGAACAGATCGTCAAGGGCGTTAACCGGGCAAAGCAATACCTCTTCGTTCCCACCGACGAAGAGGTGGCGGCGCTCGAAGCCGAACTGCAGGAGTGGCAGCGGGCGGGTATCCGGTCGATGAGGCATTAGGATGCGCCGGAGCAGGGGCGATATCTGGTTCGTCGATCTCACCGATGCACGGGGACACGAGCAGAGCGGACTGCGGCCCGCCGTGGTACTCGCCGTCGCCTACGGGGGATGACGGTCGTGGTCCCGCTCACGACGACCCCGGCGGCCTTCGGGTTTCCGCACACCCATGGCATCGAGAGGAGTTCCGAGAACGGGCTCTCCTCCAACAGTGCGGCGCTGGTCTTTCAGGTTGTTGCCCTCTCGGGGGACCGTTTCGTCAAAAAACTCGGGCGGTGCTCGGTTGACGATATGGAAGCGATAAACGTTCTATTGAAGGACCTGTTGTTGCTGGAATAATGAGTGAATGATCTTGCTCCGGGAACGCTGAACAGCATTCCCAACCAGGCAGGACGAAAATGAGGTAAAATGATGTATCGATTTCTTGTCATTGTTGAGCAGACCGACGGCAACTACTCGGCATACTCCCCCGACCTTCCGGGGTGCGTGGCAGCCGAAGATGAGCATGGACAATAGAAGAATGAGTCCGAGATATGACATACGCGATCCATACAGGGTGAACGTGAAGAAGGGCGGCTGAACACCTGCCCATACCCTTAAGGGGGGGTCTTCCCGCACCGCCCCCTCTGTCCCCGCAATAGGAACGGGCTTTGCAGCGGTTCTGCCGGCGAAAGGCATGCCGCTCCGCTCTGCCGCTATATCCGCTGAAAACTTCCATAAGGGGTTTTTCTATCCCGGACGGATCCCGGGGCTATTTTTGCTCTGCCGTATCGCCGTAGAGGAAGATATCCTCGATGGTGACGCCGAAGAACCGGGCGATCTTGAAAGCGAGCTCGAGCGAGGGGTCGTATTTCCCCTTCTCGATGGCAAGGATGGTCTGCCGGGTGACCCCGAGTTCGTTTGCGAGCCCTTCCTGGGTCAGGTCGTGCATCGCCCGGTAGACCTTAATCCTGTTCTTCATCGGTATCCCAGTCCCCGTATTTGCGGGCGTAATACATCCTGAACCCGACGTACAAAAAGATCATCAGGCAGAGCAGCGCCATCTGCAGGATGGCAAAATTGCCGATGACCGGAAATTCGAGCATGTCGGGCGCGGCCGTTCCGGGCGGTCCGGGGTGGGGCGGGCGCAGCCCGAGCGGCCTTGAGAACGCAACGACCGCACTCCCGAGACTGATCGCAAAGAAGACTACCCAGAAGACCTCCAGCGTCCGGAGCGCCGCCTTCTGTGTGATCATCGCCGTCCGTTCGTCCTCGATCCTATCTTCGACCCTCCGCCTTGCCATATAGATCAGGAAAACCCCGAGGATGAACGCAACCTGGATCAGGATCGGCTCCTCGACCTTTACCGAGAGCCAGAAGATGCCGACCTCGATGAGTGCAACGATACCCGCCAGAAGGTAGAACGTGTTTCGTTTCATAGCAGCCAGTGTATACAATCTTGGGCATTTCGTTATTAATGTTTAACTTCAGACCGGAGAGATCCCGGCTTCCCGACGAATGCCCGGTAAATCATCCGGCGTGTTCTCTACCGGGGTAAAGCAGCCTATCGAAAGAAGTTCTCTGTTGTGTTGGAATCATCCGGTCAGGTGGCGGGTGTACGGTGTGTTGAGAGAGCAGTATGTCGGGTACAGAGGAACCATTTTACAGAAAATGCAGAGGGCTGTCCCTCCTGTCACTCGCCGGTCCCGGAGTTATACCACATCAGCAGGAGCGTGGTGAGGCCATCGTACCTCTCCCACTCCTTCCCGGAGAGCGTACAGGTGAGGGGGGCCGGGGGTCAAATGTGGCACCAGCCGGCCCGCAGTTGAGGACAACGTCGATTGCTGTTCCCGAAGGGGTCGGGGACAACCCCGCGGTGGCGCATATCCCCTTGGCAACGATCAAGCGAAGCGGCGGCCTCAGCGTGGTGAACATGGGAGAGGGAGCAGGCAACCGCCGGCAGGCGGTGGTGCGGCAACTATCGACGAAGATGTGGTTGGTGAAGACATGCATGGAGCATGAGCAAGATCGAATTATCGATCCATTCATAAATTATTCAAAAGTCACTATACTTTAAGCATAATCACTATATTTTTTATGATATTTGATCATATTTTTATCCTAATAGGTAATACTAATTTCGTACCAGCCGCAGGAATTTTACCGGCTGAGCCGGTTGTAATCGTTAACCGGCCTGACCATGACCCCCGGGGGGCGGGGAAAGCCTCCAGATGGACAAGATCTATCATGCAAGATACGAAGATCGCTGATTAACACTGATTTGATGGAGAACGCACATTTTTTCCCGGTTTTCGCCGGGAAGAATATGCGATGATACAATGAAGCGTTACATTACGTTATTATCCGGCATCCTGCTGGTATGTCTGCTCTGTGTCCCGGCAATGGCCGTGTTACCAGACGCGGAACGTATGGACGAACTGGGACAGCGTGCGGCATGGACCGCGATGGATCAGTTGAAATTCAGTAAAGGCGACCCGAACGTCCTTGTGTTGACCAACGCCGGCCGCGCCATCGTGGACGGCCAGACAACCGAACGGGCGGTATCGGGAATCACGAAGGTAAGCGGCCTGCAGAACGGGGATAACACGCTCTGGCAGGTGAACAGGGCCAACTGGAAACCCCTCTGGTTCTACTTCTATGATAAGAAGTCCGGGAAAGCCCTCTACCTGGAGCCCACTGAAGCCAGTTACACACAGACCCAGACCGAACTGAAGACGACTCCCTTCTACAAGACGTTCTCGAAAGCAGTTGTCGTCACCGGCGATCTGGACAGGATGCTTGCCGACACCGAGGCGGGGAATGCAACCATGAAAGCCCTGGGCGGAGAGGCGTTTTCGTTGATCTCAATCTCCAACGCATGGGCGCACGGTGCATCGTACGACCTCTTATCCAGCGTCATGCTCCATAACCACTTCTGCCCCGGGGTATCCAGTGGTTACCTGCTTGCAAAATATGTCGAGCAAGAGATGCCGATCACCGACGAAACCTCTTATGTGGTCATTTCCTGTCCGATGTGGTGCAAGGATGACATATTCCCGATCCTCTGGGACCTCACACCTGGAAAAGGCGGTCACTATATCTTCCCGCTCTCCGAGGAAGACGAGACGGAACTGACGGAAGCGTACGGCACCCGCCCGGCGGGCATCTTCATTCGCTGGGATGATGCACAGAAGACTGGTCGGGCGCTCGCCCTTGGCTTCCAGTTTGATTCGACGCCCTGGACTGGACCTTCATGGGGAGAGAAGCCCATGAGAACCATCGAGATGGTTGAGAATACCGGGAACCCCGAGCAATACGTCACAGTGATGAAAGAGTTCGAAGTAAACGAGCAGATGCTTACCGACCTGAAGAATCCGGCCAACAACCCGTATGAAGTGGCTGGAATGTTGAGTAAGACCCGTGCATAAACCTCTAATTCTCTCTCAAGAGGGTTGTCGCAGAACATCACTACCGGGGAGGGAGACCTCCCCGGTCTCTTCTGACACTATCAGGGTGAACTATCCCGCCCTTAAGGGGGGGACTTCCCGCACCGCCCCTTCAACCTCGCGAGATAGAGACCGTCTCCGGTGGAGAGATTACTGTTGCTCAAAGGTACGTCATCATCCACGTTCAAAGACGCATGTATGCGTTTGAATGTGACGACCGGCTGAGTTCAACAACGGGATTGCAGACCCAAAACCCTTGCAGCCTCCGCTCTCCACTGGCCGAAACCGGGATCAGGCAGTGCTCCGGGAACTCGCCCACCAGGCGGAACGTTCGGTTGTTCAACGCCGGTGAATCTTCTCGTCCAGTGCCGGCTCCTCCATCTTTTCGGTGATGTACGAACCGGGTAAGACGTCTTCAAGGTATTTGACGGCATCGTTGATCCGGTAGACCTGCTCCCGGATCTTCCCGGCGATCTCTTCATCTTCCATCAGGTCTGCCCGGGCGAGGAGCACCTGCAGGGGGTTTCTGATGCGATCGGAGATGGTGACGAGGAGCTCCCGGGCAGAGTCGGCGGCCTCATTCTCCACTCGTGCTGAATGCAGGGCGTACTGTCCGGAGGAGCCAGCAGGGAACCGGCCATCTCCCGGATTGGGATCCGACTCCCCGTCCGGCCTCTCCAGAACATCGGTGTTTGTCGTCATCGGACTGTGCTGCACACTCCAATCGGTCGTCTCTCACCAGGGCTCCGGAGGAGTGCCGTTCTCCATACCCTCCAAAACCCCGAGCGCTTCCATGAGTTCCTTCTCGGTGACGCCGAGTGTTGCCGCCGCATCGACAAAGGTCTTCTGTGCCTGGCCCGGTTCGCCGAGCGCCGCCTGGAGTTCTTCTTCGGTGACCCCGAGCGTGGCCGCGGCCGAGGAGTAGTCCATCTGCGGCTGTCCACGCTCTTCGGGTGCAGTCCCGGGCGCTCCCATGATCTCCTGCGGCTCTCCTGCAGGCTGTGATTCAACGATCGTGCCGGTGCACCCGCACACTGCTGCACTAACGACGAGCATGGCGACTGCACAGATGCTAATCAGTTTTTTTGTTGCCATACTTCTCTTTTCCAATCTGTTTTCTTGTGCTGAATGCTTCGGGTAAAAATGGGTAGTCTCCTGTCTATACACTATTCGTTCTGCAACGCCTCGATCGGGTCGAGGTTTGAGGCCCGCCATGCCGGGTAGATCCCGGTAATGATGCAGATTGCAGCGCCGACGGCCATAGCCATCGGGACGTAGATGATACTCCCCGGAGCGAAGAAGTACTCGGCGGAGCCGATCATGCCGACTACGATGACGTAACCGATGATGAGGCTTACAATGGCACCGATGATTGCTCCGACGATCCCGATGATCGCCGCCTCGTAGATGAACATCCGCAGGATCTCTGCCCGTTGCGTCCCGATGGAGCGGAGGATCCCGATCTCACGTATCCGCTCGTTCACCGACATCATCATGACGTTGAAGATCGAGACTGCGGCAACGAGGAGCGAGATACCCGCGATCGCCATCACGAACGTCGTCATCGTCGAGACCGTCTCGGTGATGCTCTCCGTCATGCGGCTGCTGTCCTGGACGGTGACGGTATCTTCTTTCCTGTTGAGTTCGTCCTCGATCGCCGTCTTGACCGTCTCGATGTTGTTTAAGTCGCTCACGACGACGTTGACCTGATCGTACTCGCCCTCGCCACCGTAGATCCCGACAAAGAGTTTGTCGCTGCCGATGATCGCCATATCCGTGGAGAGGTCCATCGACATGCCGCGCTCTTCGAGGATACCGACGACCCGGACGGTCGTGGTGGACCCCTCGTCGGGATCGCCGATCTTGATCTTGCTCCCTATCTTGAGGTTGAGCCTCTCCGCAAGCGTCGGCCCGACCACCACCGTGGTCGTGCTCTTGGGATACTCCCCTGTCTCGACGGTCAGGATCTCGCGCATGATCTCTGTATCAAGACCGTAGATAGTCGCCCTCCCTTTGTCCGATCCGACCTCGATCTGGTCGGATTCAGACCTGAGGGTGTACGCGGTCCCGTACTTCGTGACGATGCGCTGAATTGTCTTGAACTCTTTTTCCGTGATCGCATCGTCATCGGAGGAACCGCCTCCACCACCGGGCCCTCCCATCATGCCGCCCCCGCCACCACGGTATGGAGTGACGGTGAGTTTGTTCGCCATGTCGGAGAGCTGATCCGTGACCGAGAGCGTCATGCTCGCTCCCATCATCCCGATCGAGGCGATAGCAACGACGCCGATGACGATGCCGAGAGCGGCAAGGACCGATCTGAGGAGGTGGACCCGGACGCTCCGTACGGAGAGAGAGAAGATGATGTCGTTTCCAATCATGCGATCTGCCCGTCCCGTATCGTGATTGTCCTGTCCGCGTATGTGGCGGTCTCGGGGTTGTGGGTCACCATCACCAGTGTTCGGCCCCTGCTATGGAGATCAGCAAGGATCTCCATGATCTGGAGGCTCGTCTGCGAGTCCAGGTTTCCGGTCGGTTCGTCGCAGAGAAGGATCGCCGGGTCGTTGACGAGCGCTCTCGCGATCGCGACCCGCTGCTGCTGGCCGCCGGAGAGTTCGTTTGGCTTATGTGCCGAGAGGTTTTCATCGATCCCCACCATGGCGAGGAGATCCCGCACCTTTCCGGTATCGTCGTTCTTTCTGTACTTCATGATGTAGGGATACTCGACGTTTTCGTAGGCGGAGAGGAGGGGGATGAGGTTGAACTTCTGGAAGATGTAGCCGATGGAAGAGAGCCGGAGATTGGTCAGTTCTCGGTCGTCCATCTCCCGGGTGTTCTTCCCGGCGAGGAAGAGGTCTCCCGACGTGGGGCGGTCGAGGCACCCGATCTGGTTGAGGAGGGTCGATTTTCCCGACCCTGACGGCCCCATGATAGCGACGAACTCCCCCTCATCGATCCTGAGGGACACCCCCTTTAGCGCCGTGACATCGCCTGAGGGGAGGGGGTAAACCCTGACGACATCCATGAGTTCAATAACCGGACTGCTCATCTGTCTTCCCCCGGATTACTTGCGGAACCGGTCGCGGATCTTTCCAAAGTACCCCTTCCGCCATCCAACGACGACGGCCACACCCCCGATGACGACGAGGAGGATCTCCATCACCGGGATCTGCGAGAACCCGCCGCCGAGCGACATACCCATGCCCCCTCTTCCACCCTGGGGGCTGCCACCGGACGGGATCTGGCCACCAGATCCCGCCGTGGACGCCTGTCCTGCGGAGTTGAGCGAGACGGTCACGGTCTCCGTGAAGGTTTTGCCGTCCTGGTCACGGTATTCGACGATGAGCGGGATGGAGGATGCACCTTCTGCGTTGCAGGTAACCTCGAAACTCGAGAAGTCGTCCGGTTCAAGCCCGCCGACGACGTAGACCGGGTAGGGGTCCGTCGGGGTTGCGGGATCGTCGACGGTGATCTTTACCGAGTAGGCATCTTCGAGGCCGGCGTTGGTCACGTCCCCGGTCAGCGTGATCGCGCTGCCGCTCCGGGTGATCTCGATGTTGTTGATCACCATGTCGGGGGCAACCGCCCGTTCGCCGATCTCGATGGGGACGGTCAGGGTGGTGTGGTGCTCGTTGATCCCGTTTCGGTAGGAGACGTCGAAGGTGAGTTCGGTCGACTGCGACGCCACGATCTCGAACGAGGCATTCTTTTCTTCATCAGATGCGAGGGCGCCGAGGAAGATGGCCGTCCGGGTGTTCTTGACACCTTCGCCGCTCGGGGTGATGGTTACGCCGTTCACACTGCCCTCACGGGGGTTTCCGATGGAGAGCGTGATGGTATCTTTGCCGTCCACCGGAAAGGTTTCCGGAGCGTCGACGACGTTGACCCGGATCTCTGTGCTCTCGATCGTCACCGGAACGGAGTAGCGGATGCTCCCACCGTCTCTGATGTCGAGGTAGAAGGTGGGGTAATATATACCGTCCTCAGTATCGGCCCTCACGGTGAAGGTGAACGACATCGTATTCCCCGGGCCGATGGTGCCCACCGAATCGTGCGTCTTGTCGTTGAGAACCGAGATCCCGTTGGGATACAGTTCCGCCCGTCTGATGGCAACGCCTGTCTCCCCGGTGTTCTTGATCTCGACCGTCACCGTGCCGATATCCCCGCGCATGAGCGTATCAGGGTTGACGATGACACTGGTGACCGCGATCTGTTCCTCCGCCGACGCATTGGCCGCCGTGGCACCACCCACGATTGCCGAGAGAAGGAGGAGCACAATGCAGATATTTCGTTTCATCATCGGCTTTGCCTCCGACGTATCGTGATGTCTGCCCGGGTGCCGGACATCGACGCTGTTCTGGTATCGTTCTGGCAGTTTTTCATGTTTCAACTCACGCTAGATCTTCTGCTCTGATGTCGCGCTCTACCCGGTAACCGGGCTGCCCAACAATGTAAACTAAGTTTTACATATTGTTATTTATACATTACTAAATGAAAGCAAATGTGACAAAAGAGATCGTACCTCTGACGTTTCAGTGGTGCAGATCCGGTTCATGAACGTCTGGCTCCGGTTCGATTTTTTCTTCTCGCCGGTACGATGAATTCCGCAGGCAGGGGCGTGTTTTGTCGGATTTGCGTTTGCACGACGCGCCGACGCCGTATCCTGTTCAGGAGAGAAAAGGGTGGAAGAGGGGAGGCGTGGTTGGGCAGCGGGGCGTTTCACGTATTATGGAGAGTTTTTTTTCTGGGAGAGTGTATCGCATGGTCGACTCCCTGGCCCTCTCGTGGGTATATTGGCCGACTGCTGCCCGGGTTTTCAATCCTCAACTTGCCGCCGGGTGGCGGAGAAGGGGAGAGTTTTCCTCTTCCACTCTATATCCGCATCTTCTGCCTGTATCTGCTCTGACAGTCATTCATACTCTACGGGTTCGCTGCCCCTCTCCGGGTAGGGTCTCCTGATGATCTCTCCTGAACCACCCCGGAAAGGGTGCGGACGACGTTCAGTGTCGCCGTCTTCGTGATCTGGATCTTGTTTTCCCGGCCGGCCCATCGGGGTTGTGCGGGTTATAAGGTATGGTGTTTCTCCCGATGCGGCGCGGCTTCTTCCTGGTCAAGTACCTCCGTTCTGCTCTGGGCAGGGTCCCGCACAGGGGGGTGCCGGGACAGTTCTGCCACGTAAAGTATATTATACATTTTGTTATTAAAATATTACTATCTGTCACCTGCATCGAACACCATACGAACCGGGACTGGTGTACCTTCTTCCCGATTTTTCCGGGAACCGGGCGAAACCTGCCGACTTTGTGGATGGAACAGGTTCTGCAACCTCCGGTCGGTGCGAAGCATGGAGATGGAGCGTGCCCGACGCACGTCCAGCCGTAACTGCTCAGTTCTGCAACTTCCGGTCGGTGCGAAGCATGGAGATGCTGTCTGGTGATTCAGGGGCGCTCTGCCGTATCGCCGTAGAGGAAGATTTCTTCGATGGTGACGCCGAAGAACCGGGCGATCTTGAAAGCAAGTTCGAGCGAGGGGTCGTACTTCCCCTTCTCGATGGCGAGGATGGTCTGCCGGGTGACCCCGAGTTCGTTTGCGAGCCCCTCCTGGGTCAGGTCGTGCATCGCCCGGTAGACCTTAATCCTGTTCTTCATCGGTATCCCAGTCTCCGTATTTGCGGGCGTAATACATCCTGAACCCGACGTACAAAAAGATCATCAGACAGAGCAACGCCATCTGAAAGAGAGCGAAACCGCCGATAAACGGGAGCTCGAGCATGTCGGGCGCGGCCGTTCCGGGCGGTCCGGGGTGCGGTGGCCGCAGCCCGAGCGGCCTTGAGAATGCAACGACCGCACTCCCGAGACTGATCGCAAAGAAGATTACCCAGAAGATCTCCAGCGTCCGGAGCGCCGCCTTCTGTGTGATCATCGCCGTCCGTTCGTCCTCGATCCTATCCTCGACCCTCCGCCTTGCCATGTAGATCAGGAGAGCCCCGAGGATGAACGCAACCTGGATCAGGATCGGCTCCTCGATCTCTACCGAGAGCCAGAAGATGCCGACCTCGACGAGCGCAACGATACCCGCCAGAAGGTAGAACGTGTTTCGTTTCATAGCAGCCAGTGTATACAATCTTGGGCATTTCGTTATTAATGTTTAACTTCAGGCCCGGAGAGATCCCGGCATCCCGACGAATGCCCGGTAAATCATCCGCTGTCCCGCTTCAGCCAGGATAAAGCGGCCTATCGAAAGAAGTTCTCTGTTGTGCCGGCATCACCCGGTCAGGCGGCGGGTGTACGGTGTGTTGAGAGAGCAGTATGTTGAGTACAGGGAAATTATTTTACAGAAAATGCAGGACATCATCATTAAATAGGCTCCCTTCCGTAACCCTATATCCGAACATAACCAAAACCAGGAGTTCCATGACAGTTCCGTCCATACATCCCGGCTCAATTCTTGAAGAGACCCTCGGCGAGATCCGGGGGATCCTCGGGAGCGATCTCGACTCCATCACCGTGGAGCGGGTCGTGATCGGCATCTTCTTTACCGGCGTCAAACTCAGCGACGGCTCCGGGGGTCTCTGTTTCACCCCGATAAAGGAGATCCCTGAAGCAGTCTGCTGCCCGAGTTCGGCCCGTGCCATGCCCTACCCCGGACGCTTTACGGGGCGAAGCGCCGCGGAGTTCCTCCGCGATCTCCCCCGTGCGCCGCCGCTCAAGAAAGCGGTCGGTATCGCCATCCTCAACGCTCTCTCGGAGTCCTGCTGGAAGCGCCGACCCGACTACATCCGGGAGACCGGGCAGGACATCCTCGATACCGTGCCGCTGCCCGAGGACGGGTACGTCGTGGTGGTGGGGGCGCTCGTGCCGGTCATCCGGCGGCTCAAGGCG
This sequence comes from Methanomicrobiales archaeon, assembly GCA_012511245.1. GTDB lineage: Archaea > Halobacteriota > Methanomicrobia > Methanomicrobiales > Methanoculleaceae > Methanoculleus. The sequence continues at coordinate 11,557 of JAAZGM010000307.1, forward strand.
CGGGGAAAGCCGTTCGGGATCCTTGAACTCGACCTGCGCACGTTGAAGCCCGACGAACTGCCCTACGCCGTCCCCCAGGATGCGGCGGATGCAGCGGTCCAGAGGGCCGATATGCTCGTCATCACCGGCACCACCCTCATCAACAACACCCTCGAGCCCCTGCTTGCCCTCGCCCGGCCCGGCGCCTCGATCGTCGTCGTCGGCCCGACCGCCAGCATGCTTCCGGATGCATTCTTCCGGCGCGGCGTAACGATACTCGGCGGGGATATCGTCACCCGCCCCGACGAGGTGCTCGATACGATTGCAGAGGGCGGTTCCGGGTATCATTTCTTCGGCAAATCCGCGGAGAAGGCGACCTTCCGCAGGTCGGAAATCACCTGAACGAAACTTTTTACAGATTCAGGGTTCAAGAGATGCAAGAAAGCCCCCGGCTTTAGCCGAGGGGATGAATCGCACCCCCTGGTCAGTTCATTTTTACCCTGCACGGGATACCCTTTTTGTCATAACACCATTGTTCTCTGTGCAGGGTGGGGCACACCCGAATCGACGCTTGTGGAGATCAGGATCACTCGGGTGGATCAGTTTTAGATGAGTCTGGTGGATCACTTTTGAATGAGCCAAAACAGACTCTGATCTTTTGCACTCCCTGATGGCGGTGACGATCTCGCATATCCAGTCCCGCCCTATAGACCTCCGCTCTGCATGCAGTCTCATCTGACCATACGGAGGACAAAACCCTCGAAGTCCGCTATACAATCGATCCTCAAAACACACATGTCCATCTGCAGACGGGAGGTAGGCTTTGCCAGGTGCTCTCCCGGCACACCCTGTCGCGCTCCCCGCCGGCCCGGCCTCTTTTGTTCTCGGTATGGATGAGGTATATCTATGATCAGCACTGATCATACCTTGATGACGACTACGGAGTTCATCCCCGTATCGCAAAAAACATACGAGGAGATCTCGGATCTGAAGGGTCCCAACAGAACGTTCGACGAAATTATCGCGAATCTGGTGGAGCAGGCAAAGAAGCAACAGCTTGAGAACGACGTCGAAGCAATTCTTGCCCGCAATAGGTTCGTGGAGATATAACCGTGGCGTTCCGGGTTCTCGTGGATGAGGATGCATGTGTGTTTTTGCATTCCCTCGATCCAAAGAGCCAACGAATCGTCAGGGATTATATTAACACTTTGAAAGAGGACCCGTATCCTGGAACAGGGGGCAAAGAGAAACTTCGCACCGGCAAAAACAGGATCATTTACCGGATGCACATTGGACGCTCTTTTACGGCAATTTATACCATCGAACCGCACAATGATATCGTTCATGTCATCCAGATCCTGACCATTGAACGGGCACATCGAAGATACGGGCGTATGTGATCGGTCTCAGTACTTTGCTAATAACAGCCTCTGCAATCGATTCATCAATCTCGCATAGCGACCCAACGGAATCAGCAGCACCGGACTTCGCGGCTTCGCGTGAGGTTGTCGTTCTTTTCGGCATGACTCCGCCATGACATGCATCCCTGGCAACGGGTGGTGTGTGAAACTCATGGGACAATGTGATGACCTCCGGGAGCCTTACCCGGACGGGTTGCCTGGGTAAGAGTGTGAAGGATGATGTCCATGGCCTTAATCTGACGCCAGTGAGGATCACCACACCACCAATCCCGGTGGTGCAAGTCCCGATCGATGAAGCGTGAATCTCCTGGCTTTAGCCCGGGGAGAGTGTCACGGGTGGATCTTCTGGAGTAGAAACGAATCCGCCTTCGGGGCATCTGCGCCAGTGGGCGCTCGTGTCACTCTCTTCGACCGATCCTTATTTCTGGCAGTGTTAATTATTAATATCATTTAGTTAACATCGCTGCAAATAAAAGCATATTTACTTAACCGCGAAGAAGAATCAATAACCCTACATGGCTGATGCAGAATCTACAGGATCACCTCTTACGGCACCGACCGGCGCCCCATCGGAGACCCGGTTGAAGACAGCCGGTGTAGCATCGACCCCGTCCGTATCAGACCGGGAACTGCCCGATTACCGGTTCCGGTTCATCCTTCTGGTACTCGCCGCCATTTTCTGCATCATCGGATCGTTTGCCGTCGGCAGGTTCTCGCTCGACGTCACCGACGCCGTTCTCATCCTCCTCTCGCCGCTCATTCCCGTGATGGAGACCTGGGATGATGCGATGTACAGCGTCGTCTTCAACATCCGCCTGCCGCGGATCCTCGCGGCGCTTCTCGTCGGGGCCGCCCTCTCGACGGCCGGCGCCGCATATCAGGGAATGTTTCAGAATCCTCTGGTCTCTCCCGATATCCTCGGGGCATCCGCAGGCGCCGGTTTCGGCGCCGCCCTTGCCATCTATTTTTACCTCGGGACCGGGATGATCACAGTCTTTGCGTTCGTCGGCGGCGTTGTTGCGGTCGGCACCGCGTATGCGGTCAGCCGCCTGACAAGAGGAAACCCCACCCTCGGCATGGTCCTTGCCGGCATCCTTGTCGCCAGTCTCTTCTCCGCGTCCACGTCCTACATCAAACTCGTCGCCGATACCAACGATCAACTGCCGGCCATCACCTACTGGCTGATGGGCAGTCTTGCCGGCGCGACCATGGAGGACGTCTACTTTGCGGGCGTGGTGATCATCATCGGCC
>JAAZGM010000308.1 GCA_012511245.1 Methanomicrobiales archaeon
CACCGGGTCGAACGTGCGGACGATGTCCCCGAAGAGCGGGTACTCGAACTCTGAGAGATCGCCTGCTTCGGTGCTCGTAAGGGTCACCAGTGTCACGCTTACATCCATCGGGTCGACGGCGTCGACGGTACGGATGTACAGATTCTTGTACTCCTTGGTATCATCAGCTACTCCTGTGATGTAGGCACCCCCGGCGGCAGCTGCTGCTGCCGGGAGGAGAAGAGCAATGATAAGATACGGAAGGAGTTTGATCCATCGTTGGCTCATATGGTTCGCGTTTTCCCTATCACAACATAAACCTTTTTATTCGTGACGGCCACCTGTACGTAGTTCACCCAAAATGGAGTTCTCGTATGGTCAAGATTGGCGCATTCCTGCGCATGCTCGCTATATTGATCCCCGCCGCAGCAGCGGCGACGATCACGATATCCCCTGAAAAGATCAGCCCCGGCGACACCGTCACGGTGGATGTGCAAAACCTCCCCGACGGCGCCGCTTTCTCGCTCGGGATCCGCAGCGAGTTTGCCGTGACTCCCGGTGAGCGGTTCGCGTTCACCGCGCGAGACCTCGTCCTGCCCTTCTCCCTTGGCTCGGGCGAGGTGAGCGCTTACAGCAGGGGTACGGAGTGGACCGGGCTCTCAGCGCAGATGCCGGACGGGGCTTCGGTGAGCCTGAGCAACAACGCCGATGCGAACGGCGAGTTCCGCACCACCCAGTCCCGCACCATACCGGGCGGCACCTACACGCTGATCACCCTCGATGGGCGCGCAGCTCCCACGGCCGGGAGCGTCACCGCCGAGGTGACGATGCAGGGCACGAAGACCGGGCCTGAGAACGGCCAGATCAGCTTCGGCATCGATGGCGTCACGCACGGCACCGCGACGGTCACCGTCTACGTCGATGGGAGAGAGGCGCTCTCGCGTGTGGTCACCATCGGATCCGGCTCTTCTTCCGCGGGTCCCGGTACCGCGACAAACCCCACCGCTTCCCCTACATCCGGTAGCGTGAGGGATCCCTCAACCGGTGGGGAGGCCACCCCATTCACCGGGTCTTCAACGGCGACATCGGCCGACGGGAAGGTCTCCCTCACCGGGACTGATATCGAAGGCGCCGGGCTCCTTGCCATCGCCGTCCAGGGCACTGTTCCCGCCGGCTGGTCCATCTCGGGGAACACCTATGCCGTGACACCCGAAGGCCGCGAGTTCAGCCCCGCGGCGACCGTCTCCTTCCGCCTCCCCTCGACCGATGGGGCGGCAACCCTTGCACGTCTCGATGGTGATGCCTGGGTGCTGGTTCCATCGCGGATCGAGGGTGACAGTATGGCGGCAGATATCACACGCGGCGGCCCCTATGCCCTCCTCACCGCCGCATCGTCGGCCACCACCACCCCGGTGGTGACGGTGACCACATCACCCTCTGCACCGGCGCCTGCTACTACCGCCGCACCCATCACCCCCCTCCTCCCCGTCATCGCTCTCGCAATATTGATATCCGGGTGGAAGAGGAGAGAGTAGTAGACCCACCCATGGATACGGAAGATCAGAACCCACTGTTTCTCGAAGGTGCCGGGTACCGTCCCGGCGACCTCCTTGCCGTCGTGGCCGCGACAGCCGTGACCCTCGCCTGCGTCTACGTCCCGATCCTGAACGGGAGCGTTCTCCGGATCCTCTTCGGCGTGGCGATGGTCCTCTTCATCCCCGGCTACGCCCTGATTGCAGCGCTCTTTCCCGCGCGTGACGATCTTGACGGGATCGAGCGTGTCGCGCTCTCGTTCGGCCTCTCGATCGCCGTCGTTCCCCTCATCGGGCTTGCGCTGAACTACACCCCCTGGGGGATCCGGCTCGACCCGATCCTCGCATCGCTGACCTTTTTTACCCTTGCGGTGACCCTGGTCGCCTGGTACCGGCGCCTCCTCCTCCCGGCCGGTGAACGGTTCAGCGTCCCCGCGCGGGAGATGCTCGCCGCCGCCCGCCTCGAACTCTTCGATCCGGAGGCCTCCCGTCTCGACCGGGGGCTCTCGGTTCTCCTCGTGGTCTCGATCGTTGCAGCGCTTGCGACGACCGCTTACGTCATCGCGGTGCCAAAAGAGGGGGAGCACTTCACCGAGTTCTATATCCTCGGCCCCGGGGGGAAGGCCGCGAACTATCCGACCGACTTTTCAGCCGGATCGCCACAGTCGCTCATCATCGGCGTCGGGAACCACGAATACCGGGAGGTTCCCTACACGATCGAGATCTTCGCCCTCAACCAGACGTTCGATACGGTGACGAATAGATCAACGATCCACGCGGTCGAGCTGCTCGACCGCTTCCCCCTGACGGTCCCGCACAACGAGACCCAGGAACTGCCCTGGGAGTTCTCGATACCGTCGAGGGAGTACAACCGGATCGAGTTCCTCCTCTTCAACGAGACGGTCCCGGGCGAAGAGATCATCGGCGCCGACCGGATCAGCGCGAGTTACCGTGACCTGCACCTCTGGGTTCGGGTCTGGTGAGGATGATCCGGAGCACACCCTTCTTTTCATCGACGCCGATGTGCTCAAACTTGACCGCCCCTCCCGTCCCGAGCGCCGCGATCGCGGCGATGAGGCTGCAGACCGGGCAGCCAACCATGGTGCAGCACTTCGGCGATGCCGCCCTGACCGCCCGGCAGCCGTCCATGAGCCGGTAGCCGTGGAGGGTGACGACGATGTTCGCGCCTTCTCTCTTTGCTTCTGTCTTCTCCGCGACCTCGAGGAGATCGTCGCAGACCTCGATGATGCACGCGAGGAGGGCGTCGTCCTCGTCGGGGATCTCGAGGGCGTGCTTCTCCTGCAGGTGGGCGAGGAGCGGCGCTGATGTCGGGGTGATCCTGACGGCGCAGGCATCGCTGGTGATGAAGGAGTAGTCGTCCTTGAACGCCGCCGGGACGGCGGTTCCCACCGGGATGACCTCGATGACCGTCCCTTCATCGGGGATGAACCAGGCGTCGCCCTGGACGCCGAGATCGGCACAGAGGGTGGCGATGGTGATCGTCCCCTGGGCGGGGAGGAGGGCGGCGATCCCCGGGTCGAGCGGTTCGCCTTTGTGGAGCGCAAGGAGAAAGACTCCGGTGACGAAGCAGCCGGCGCCCGCGAGGATGAGGGTCGCGGTGGTTATATCCCCCCGGCCGGTCGCGGCCGCTATGGCGAGGAGTACCGCTGCGGCGACGATGAGGAGGAACGCCCCCCGGTAGGGGTTGTTCTGCATCATGCCTCACCACCCGCCCACCGGACGAGCCGGTAGTCCTTCAGGGTGAGGACGGCATACCCGCACCCGAGAGCGGCGGCGAGGCCGAGGAGGGGGAGGAGGACGGTGCCCGAGACTGCTATGATGCCGGCAAAGAGCGCTGTCGGGATGGCGAAGAGCCAGTAGCCTTCTCGGTCATCGAGGAACGCTGCAAGCACGATCATCTGGAGGACGAGCGCGGCGATGAGGTTGGTCATGGCGACGACCAGCACCTCGCCGGCGCAGAGGAGGAGGAATCTCCGGTCGAACTCCATCAGAGCACCTCCGCGGCATCGATGCCGGGGATGGCGGGTGAGCCGGCCGGAGCCCTGAGGGTGACCCGCATCCCCCTGACCTTCGCCTCGTGGGCGAGCTGGATGAGGTGGCTCGTATCGCCCGGCGGGAGGAGTGAGTAGATCCGGACTTCGTGTGCATCCGTCTGGCTGAACGCCGCCCGGACCGTCGCTGCGAAGGGTGCGGGGCTCCTGCCTGCGAACGTGGAGAGGGTGCCGCCGAGCCTTGCCCGGTAGATGGACTCCTCTCCCGCACCCTGCTGCGGCACCCGTGCCCTGGCCGCGAGGATGGCCGGCCCTGGCGCCCGGTAGAGGGGGGCGCGGGGTTCGAGAGGGGCAAGCCCGCCGAGGGCGGCGAGCGCCTCCCGGAGTTTCATCGTCCCCGGGAGATACTGGACAACCTCGGGGCCGGCGATGACGAGGAGAGAACAGCCGTTACGGGAGTTGATCGCGGCTTCTACCGCGCTGGAAACGGCCATCGAGAACCGGGTGAAGGTCTCCGCATC
>JAAZGM010000309.1 GCA_012511245.1 Methanomicrobiales archaeon
CAATAAGGAATATGGGAGCAGGACAATCACTATACAAGTTGCCGACAGCGAGAGCCTGACAGCAACGGCGAAATATAAGCTCATATAACTTTTCTGCCAGGAATGGTGGTATGAATCCACTTCCTGACCCCCCTTTCCACGCCCTCCACCCCCACCGGACCCGTGAAAAAAGAAAGACCCCCCCGGATCAGGCGGGCTCGTAACTATACAGGATGTTATTGTGGACGAAGAAGTAGATCCTCCCATCCTCGTCATATATGACGCGCTGGTTCATATCGACGGCCGCACTGATGATATCCTCGAGCGAACCGAGTTCAATCCTGTGTGCCGTGATGCTGTGGTCGAACCTGCCCTGGCTCATCCAGTCGCGATACCGGGCGTGCATCGCCTCCCGTTCCAGTGCCTGGAGCGTATCAGCGGAAGGCTTGAAACGCGGGGACCTTGAGGTTACGACCCAGAGGAGCATGCCCACCGAGATCAGCAGGAGCAATACCGCAGCATACTGCTGGTGCACGGGAGGATAAACCTCGATCGTCTCTGTCTGCCTGACCCTGACCGTCTCGGTGAAACTCCGGTTGTCGGATATACTGTAGTGGCCTGTCCCCAGGGTGATCGGCATCGAGTAGACCCGGTGTTCAGCGACCGTTCTTCCATCAACCGTTCCGGTGAAGAGAACCGTGGTGACGAGATCGACAACAGGTGTGCCGCGCTGAAAACCCAGGTACTCCCGGATCCCGTTCAACTGCTGCTGCATATCCCCCACATCCAGGGTGAACGAGTTCTGGTATACCCCTGACTGCATCAGCCCTGTGTCTTCAGTGATCACCACCTCTTTGCTCCAGTAGGTCGTATCTGCCTCCTTCATCGAGAGAACCGCCGCGGTATATGACACGACATTGAGGTCCACAGCCTCCCCCTCAGCAAGGAGGGAGAACGTCGTCTGCAACCTCGGTGTTGCCGCCGGGAAATAGACCGGGTTGTCCACCAGCGTTGTGCCGACAGGCCAGAGCGGATTCTGTTCCGAGACGATTGCCCGGTACTCATACCGGCCATCCAGGGAATACCACGGAACGTCGACGGCCACATCCCGGTGCTCCGGCATGTACCAGCTTGCATACACAAAGAGTCCGGATAGGATGACGCAGAGAACAACAACCGGCAGCACCAGCGTGAACTTCTCGGCGGTCATCGATTGAAACTGCTTAATTCTCCAGTACACGATCTACAAACCTCCTTTTACGGCGCATTTTCACAAATCGCTTCTCAGCCCAGAGCGGATACAGGGCGAGCGTCAGAAAGGCTCCCGGCAGGACAGCCAGACCGAGGACCGGAAGATACGGGTTCAGTTCAGCGAGCCCCATAAACCAGAACGCAGGAAGGATATAGGGCGATCGGGCTACCGTATATTCGACCCCCGTCCCGGATACCGGGATAGAGACGATCTCGCCGGGCTGCAGAACCCCGTATACCGGAACTCCTCCCTGGCCGGGTGTGCAGGCCCGATACAGTTCAGGAACCAGGCCCTGCCCCTCTATCGTTATGCAACCATCCTGAAGCTCGCCGGAGCCCGGAAGAGAACCATACGTCTGCATCCCGGAGAGGGAGGGGGTGGTCAGCAGGAGAAAGGGGATCAGCGAGGCCGATACAAGGAGAAGAAACCGTGAGCACCGTATCGAGATGAACCGCCCTCTCCTGACCGGACCATCCCGCAACTGACGGTGGGCGGCATGGCGGCCCTGCATGAGTTTTCTCATCTCCAGGATGCCCAGCAGCAGGGAAGGGAGTATGACCATCAGGAGGATGATCTGTTTCTTCATCTCGGATGCAAACCCGACGAATGGTATGAGGAACACCGGCCTGCCGATGATATCGTCCTTTGATATGGAGAAACGGTCGGGAGCAGTGTTTGCATCTCCTTTCGTTGAGTAAAGCCCGGTATCCGGATCGAAACCGATGATCCGGTGGGTGATGACCATCCGTTCATCCTGCCCGGGATACTGGAAGACGATGACATCACCGACATCGATCTCTTCGGGATCAGCAGGAGCAACGATGATGGCGTCGCCCGGGAGCATGAGCGGCGTCATACTTCCGCTCAGGACCACCATGAGCACCATGCCACGCCCGATGAAGAGGAGGATGACCGCCAGAACTGCAGCGCCGAGGAGGAGAGCGGTCACCCCCCAGATCCGATCGACCCGGATCATGCCTGCACCCGGATCTCCTTCTCGCTCCCGTCGTCCATGATGAACGTGCACAGGAGGCTCTTTCCATCCATGTCCGAGTCAAACGATAACTGGACACCTCGCACAGGATCATCCAGTGCGGGCGGATTCAGCAGAAACCGCCCGTCGAGAACCCGGCCGGACACCGCTTCCCCTGACCAGAAGGCAATGGATCCTTCATTGTCGGCAGAGTCCGGATCCCGGCCTGATCCTTCCTGTCCCGCATGAGGGTGTCCGCCCCCCTTCACGCGGGTAAACGCCACCTGGCGGATCATTCCGCCATCATCAGGGTCCCACGAGACCTTGACGCCTGTGATCACCACCGGTGTCGATCCGGTGTTGCTCACGGTAATACCGGAGATGATGGTCTCTGCATGACGGCCTGCCGGTGGCTTGAACAGGCCCTTATCTGCAGTTACCACCAGGCTGCCGGCATCGCTCCATGACCCGGTGGTGATGCTGCTCCCCTCGATCACCACGGTATCCGAGAACCATGCCCCGGTCGGGGTGGTACCTGCGAGCAGGAGGATGCCGGCGCAACAGATAATTACCAGAGGTGCAATAATCTTCGTCATCGCTCACACTTCCTGAAGTTCGTGGGCGAAGGTTGGCAGGCTACGGAGTACGCCACGCAGCCCGCGGTTGAACAGACGATACGCCCTGCTGCTCCCTGACAGGAAGCGGCCGGGTGTGCCTCGACCCGGTTTCCGGATGTTCTCTCATCCCTGAAGAACGCTATCCGGGACTTCCCGGGCCGGTTCTCATCCCACCGCGGTCCGGGCGCGACGGTCTTGCCGGCGGTCGCCGGAGGAGGGGGCATCGAGAGTTTGATGCTGTCGATACCCTCCATACCGGCGATTGCGGTTGGCTTCCAGGACGAGGCAAAGAAAGAAGGAGGTAGTGCGGCGATGGCTTTAGGCGCCCCACATTCATCCCTTCTCATTTGCTTTTTGTCCATGATCGTTGGTGTATGAAGATCTTTCAGAGATCATACGGTGGGAGAGGTCTCTTCCCAGCCGGGGTTGTCGGTCTGCGTCGCGATGAAGATCACATTGAATGTTACCGTCTCATCGGCGTAGTCATTCCCTGCGTTCTCATCCAGTTTCACCTCAACACTGAGTGTCCGGGTAAACGGATTGAAGTCATACATTGCGCCCCCGAAGTTGTCTGAGTTCAGTTTCGTGGTGTCGGCGTTGGAGATATCCGCCCATGTGTAAACTTTGGAGAAACCGGGGAATAGAGAGTCAATCCCGACGCCGGTGGTTTCCATACCGGCAGTGGTGACATCAGGTTCGGGCATGCTGTTCAGCAATGAAACCTTCTTAAACCGGAACTGGAGGTTTTCATCTGTTATGAGATTTCCATCGGCTTTGACAAAATATGCCTTCCACTTCAGGGGAACAGTTCCAACGTTCTGAAGATTAATAGTCCCTGCAGGCGTCCAGCTATTCTTACTGGGAACCAGGTTTTCGACCTTCAGTGGCGCTTCCTTCCAACAGTTCTCGGTCCATGCTTTCAAGTCGACATTGCCAGTCGCAATGACGTTGTTCTCCAGAGTTTCCGTGTCCGTAAACCAGGCGAACGTACCAAGTCCCATCCCGCCGAGGGCAAGCCCCACGATCAGGATGCTGACGATATATCCTTTCATAGTCACTACCTTCAACTACACTCTTGCGAGACCTTCCTCAGGTTTACCCTGGAGAACAGGATCCACCTACCTCCAGCCCCGCACCCTCCTCAGGAACGATCAGGTATATAAATATATTGATCGGGGTATGTTTCGCGAAAAACGAGAGGAACGTGCATTTCCAAAAACGATCTGATTATATAGCAGGAATTGTCTCTGAACAAGTTCCCCAACATCACCATAACCCTTGCGGGAAGGCATCCTGAGATTATAGGCTGCTCTGAAGATTATGCCGCTCATTCTTCCGAATAGCCGTTCAGCTGCGTGGTCTCAGGTAGCCGTTCTCTTCGTACGGCGTGCCGGGAAAGAACAATTCAAAACATTCTTATATGTTATGGCCGTGGGGGTGCGGCACCTCCTTTCCCGGGATGCGCCCGCGCGCGCATCCTGGAGTTATAGCACACTTATTATGGATGACCATCATATCCGGATTGATGCAGCCGATAGAAAAGGGTTTTTTATGATGCCCCCGGTCAAACCCGGAACATCCCATGCGTCATCCCTTCAGCGACCGCCGGGCGCGGAGAGGGGCTGGAGGGGTTTGATGGATCGAACCCGATATCCCCCGACCGATCCGGTCCGGAGGCTCACCGCGAGACCATCTGCCGGTGAACTTCGCGAAGACTCCAACCCCGGGAAAGGGGTACCCCGGGAGGATATTTCCCGGGATTTTTCCAAAGAAGGCTATTAATCCGGATAATTGACTTTTCCAGTCCAAATTTGCAATATCGTGGCTCCGGGATTTGCCCGGGGCTGAATTTATCATGTAGAATCATTACAAAACCTATAAAGCAGATATGATACCACGCTGTAAGGTTCATATCGTTCTATCGGGTCAGTTTTCCGGGAGACGGTTCATCTGTCAGGGAATCTGAACTGCAGAATCATAGAGGTGCTCGATCAGAGGATCGAGATAGGAGGAGACAACCATGGTCAAAAGAATGTTGAGCGAGTTCGAATCATACGATCTCCTGAAACAGTACGACGTACCGGTACCCGAACACGCGATCGTCAAGACTCCTGCCGAGGCAGGCAAGGTTGCCGAGAAGATCGGTTTTCCGGTCGTCATGAAGATCCATTCGCCCCAGATCGTCCACAAGAGCGATGCAGGGGGCGTCATTGTCAGTATATCCTCAAAACAGGTGGCCGAAGAGGCGTTCAACAAGATCGTCACGAACGTGAAGGCCTACAACCCCGATGCCGAGATCAAGGGCATCATCGTCGAGCAGCAGGCAGCACCCGGACTTGAACTGATCATCGGCGGAAAGACCGACCCGGCGTTCGGAAAGGTGCTCACCTTCGGCATGGGCGGTACGCTTGTTGAACTGATGCAGGACGTCACCCTGCGGATCCTCCCCATCACCGAGGAGGATATCCGGGAGATGGTCAGGGAGATCCATGGCTACCCCATGATCCAGGGTTACCGGGGAGCGAGACCACGGGATGAAGAGACACTTGTCCAGGTCATCTGGGCGATCAACCGCTTCTTCGCCGAGAACACCAACGTCGTGGAGTTCGACATCAACCCGGTCAGGCTCTACGAGTCCGGTGCCTGCATCGTCGACGCCCGTATCTTCGTCGATGACGATGCCGTCGAGAAAATGGTGAAAGAACGCCCCTTCGTACCCCTCGAGTACTTCGCACCCCGCTCGATAGCGGTCATCGGTGCCTCATCTGAGCCCAAGAAGATGGGGTATGCCGTGATGCACAACCTCCTCCACTTCCCCGGACAGCTCTACCCCGTGAACAACAAACGCCCGGAGGTTCAGGGGCTCAAGGCATACCCCTCCGTCCTTGACATCCCGAACCCCGTCGATATGGCGGTCATCACCGTTCCCGCAAAGCACGTGCCCTCTGTTATCGAGGAGTGCGGGCAGAAGGGCGTATCCATGGCGGTCATCATCACGGCCGGTTTCAAGGAGACGGGTGACGGCGGGAAGGCGCTGGAAGATCGTGTCCTTGAGATCGCAAGGGGTTACGGGACGCGGATCGTGGGCCCGAACTGTCTTGGCCTGATCATCCCCCCGAAGGGTGTCGACACCACCTACGTCCACGAATCCCCGAAACCCGGCAATATTGCCTTCATCTCCCAGAGCGGCGCCATCGTCAACACCGTCGTCGACTGGAGCATCAAGCACGACATCGGGTTCTCCGCCGTCGTCTCGGTCGGCAACCAGGCAGACCTCAACTTCATCGATTTCCTCAGGTTCGTGGAGCGTGACCCGAAGACCAAGGGCATCATCCTCTACATCGAGGAGATCCGGGACGGCAAGACCTTCATGAAGGTGGCAAGCGAGGTTGCAAAGACCAAGCCCATCGTTGCGATCAAGGCTGGTTCATCCAAGAAGGGCCAGGTTGCGGCCTCGTCCCACACGGGTTCGCTCTCGGGATCGTACGACGTCTACATGGAGGCCTTCCGCAACGCCGGCGTCATCCCGGTTCACACCCTGACCGGCACGTTCCAGGTCGCGGAGATGCTCTCGCTCCCGAAGGGCTATCCCCGCGGAAAACGTGCGGTCGTGGTCACGAACGCCGGCGGGTTCGCCGTTCTCTCCTCTGACTACGCCGAACGCTACGGCATCGACCTGATCTCCCTGCCGCCAGAAGCCCTCAAGCAGCTCAACGATCAGCTTCCCGACTTCTGGAACAAGGACAACCCGATCGACCTCCTCGGCGACGCCAACGAAAAGAGGTTCGAACAGACCTTCAACGTGCTCGCCAAACACCAGGACTGCTGGGACATCGCGTTTGTCATCGGGTTCCCGAACCTCGTCATCGGGTCAGACCAGCTCGCAAACCAGATCATCAAGTTCTCGGAGAAGACCGAGAACATGATCGTCGCGACGCTCCTCGGCGGCGGTTCCATGGACAGGGGCCGGAAGATCCTCAAAGAGAACGGCATACCGCTCTTCGACGAACTCGACTTCACCTTCCGGGTGATGGGAAGAATCCTCTGGCAGCGGTTCCGGTAAGATCCCTTTTCTGGATCGTCTCCCTCTTTTTATCCGCCGGCCATCCGCCTGCCGTCCCTCTTCCAGATCACAAGGAACGACAGAAGAACGATCAGCGTGTAGCATGCCCAGAAGAACGGGATCACCGTGCCCGAGTCCGGCTCAGTGGAGGAGAGCCGCAGGATGCCGACCCCCATCGATACCAGAACGGCACCGATCACGAGGATGACCGGGGCTATCCGAACCCGAGGCCTGCTGGCGGGCGCTGCCGATACCTTCGGCGTCACGACGAACGGCAGTTGCTTCCCGAGGGCGGCATACCAGATCGCCCGGGCATAGACGAATGCCAGTGTGTTGAAGATCGCCTGTGAGAACACAAGATCGCGCAGGGAATACTGCCGTTCGCGGATGGCGACGATGACCTGGATCGCGATCACCACCGAGAGCACCACGGCAAAGATCGGGGGGAGCCATACCGGCAGGATGGGGATGCCGAGGAGCAGTGTGGCGATGGGGAGGAGGAAGAACGCCACGTTCACTCCTCCAAGCAGGTAGATCGAGATGACCACGATGAACTCAAGCCAGTGGAGCGCGGCCATGCTCCGGGGTTGTGCTATGAGTTGCTGCAGGACGGTCCCGAGGAGCCGGGTGTTTCCGTATGCCCAGCGGAGCTGCTGCGTGAAGTACGCAGCAAGATCGGGTGGTGCAATCCCCTCAGCATAGACGGCGTCGAGGAAGATCCCGCGGCATCCCCTGATGTGAAACGCAAAGGAGGTGGCGATATCCTCGGCGATGCACGTCTCATCCATCCCGCCGATGGCGGCAAGGTGGTCGGTGCGGAAGATGCAGTTTGAGCCGGTCAGCAGAGCGGTGCGGTTGACGGAGAGCCCTCTGCAGACGTGCTTGTTGTAGATGTGCTGCTGGTAGGAGAACGTGACGCTGATCGGATCGTGAGGCTCAGAGCGGAAGAACTGGGGCGTCTGGACAAACGATGCGCCGGGGTCGGCCTCGAGGACAGGGATGAGGTCGGCGAGGATCATCGGTCTCACCCGCTGGTCGGCATCGATGACCAGAAGATAGGGTGTATCGTCGCCGAGGAGGGAGAGAGCGTGGTTGATCGCGCCTGCCTTGAAGCCTTTCCGGTGATCGCGGCGGATATACCGGAGACCATACTGCCGGCTTATATCCTGCATCGCCGCCTGTTTTTGCGCATCGGTGGAGTCGTCGAGGATGTAGGTCTGGAAGGCCGGGTAGGCTATCGCCGTGCATGACCGGACGCACGACTCGACCACCCCCGGGTCCTCGTTGTAGACCGGGATGAAGATCGCCACAGGGTGGGTGGGCATATCGTGCGCCGGAATGGCAGGCGCCTCTGGATAGACATAGAGCGATCGCAGGAGGTGATCGGCGTAGCTCACGAACTGGATCACCCCGAACGCGGTTACGGCGACCAGGAAGAGCGAGAGAGCCCGCGCAACGAGAGTCCAGCTGCCCCCGGTGAGGATGAGATACAGGTCTCTGAGGAGGATGGATGCGAGGAGCACCATGAACATGGTGGTGAGGAGTGAGATGCGCGCTACTGTCTTCATCAATGGTGCCGCCAATGCCCGGATTGTATCGGGATGCCCCGTGCACCGGAGTTCATGAGGCTGTCCGGACATCATCGGTTTTGCCGGAATAGTTAAAGGTTGCGGGGTGGTGCCGGGTTGCGTACTACCTGTTAGCAGGCGGTGAGATCGGCAGCATACTACATCAACATCCAGAAAAGCAGTGTCTGTTTCTCTTTACAGGCTCACTCGATATGAGCTTGTACGTCCTGGACGGGCGATTGAGGAAGCCAGCAGCAGTTTCAGTGTTTCTGCAACAGAGCAGGGGGTAGATGAACCTGCCCGGCGGGCAACCGACACCATAAAATAGATCGCATTCCTTCTCTCAATTGATATCTATGGCTGTACAGAAGATGGCAACTGCATCGTTGAAGAAGTATGAACTGCCCCCCCTGCCCTACGCACCCGACGCCCTTGAGCCTTACATCTCAAAGGAGCAGCTCTCCCTCCATCACGACAAGCACCACCAGGCTTACGTGACCGGGGCGAACGCCAACCTCGAAAAACTGGAGAAGGCGCGGCAGGAAGGTACCGACATCGACATGAAGGCACTTCTGAAGGAACTCTCGTTCAACATCGGCGGCCATGTCCTGCACACCCTCTTCTGGCCGACGATGGCTCCGGCAGGGAAGGGTGGCGGCGGGATCCCGGGTGGTGCGCTCGCTGACCGGATTGACCGGGAATGGGGCTCGTTCGACCGATTCAAGACCGAGTTCACGAAGACCGCCGCGAGCGTCGAGGGATCCGGATGGGCAGCGCTGGCATATTGCAGCATAACAGACCGCCTCATGATCATGCAGATTGAGAAGCACAACAACAACGTCTACCCGATGTTCGGGATCCTCATGGTGCTCGACGTCTGGGAGCATGCGTATTACGTCGATCAGCGGAACAACCGGGCGGGGTTCATCGAGGCATTCTGGAACGTCGTGAACTGGGACACAGTGAACAAGCGGTTAGAAAACCTCTAAACCTTTTTTTCCCGGAGAAATCTCTCCATCCTCCAGGCTGCCCGGGCGTCGTTTCTGTTCCACGTTACGCGAGGTGGTGCGAGGGCGGGGATGAGTTCCCTCACGCTGCCACCGCTCCGACCTGCCTGACCTGGAGCCCTGCCGAGTACCGGCGCGCCCAGACATATCCGAGCGCCGCGCCGATCGCGTTTCCTGCGGCAACTCCCCACCAGATGCCGGAGAGGCCAAGACCGAGAACGGCTGCAAATATCCAGGCAAAGAGGATGGATAGGACGACGCTCTGCAGAACCGTTATCGTAAGAGACCGTGTACCTAACCCCGTCCCCTGGAAGAGCGACGCCGAGAAGAGCCCGAACCCGACCACGGGGTAGACGAGGCTCGTGATCTGGAGGTAGGTCGTCAACTCCGGGGTGATCCCGGCGGCATCGCCCACCGTGAAGAGTCCTGCAATCTGGGGGGCGAGGATGAACGTGACCGCGGCAAGCCCGAGACCGATCCCGAGGCCGAGTTTTGCGGCGAACCGGAACGCGGCCTCCATCCGTGCATACGCCCGTGCCCCGTAGGTAGCGCCGGTGACCGCGACCACCGCCGATGATATGGCGAGGATCGGCGTCAGGCCGATGCTCACGACCCGCCACCCGACCGAGTAGACGGCGACGCCATCGGTGTTTGCGATGAGGATGATGATGCCGTTTAAGGCCAGGGCCGTCAGGGCGAACGCCAGTTGTTCGGCTGCAGCGGGAAGGCCGACCTGCAGGACGTTCCGGGCGATCACGGCGTCGGGAGAGAACTCCCGGAAGCGTAGAGAGATGTAGGTATCCTTCTTCACGAAGAGCCAGTAGACCATCGGGACGGCGGCGATGACCTCCGCGATGATGGTCGCCCAGGCTGCACCGGCGATCCCCATATCAAGACTGTAGATCAGGATCGGGTCGAGGACGATGTTTGCCACCGCGCCGAGCGCCATGGCGTACATCGTCCGTTTTGCATCCCCCTCGCCGTGCATGAGAGCGTAGGCGACCTCGCCGAAGAGGAGGGCGAACGTCCCGAGGAAGAGGATCCGCGCGTATTCTGTGGCAAGACCGGCGGCGTTGCCCGCTCCCATGAGGATGAAGATGTCATGGGCAAAGAAGAAGAGCGGGATGGTGACGACGACGGCGAGCACGGTCATCAGGATGAGGGTGTGCATCGCAACGCTGCTTGCGCCGGCCCTGTCGCGGGCGCCGATCATGCGTGCAAGCGCCGCTTCCCCGCCGGTTCCAAGCCCGCTCGCTAACCCGATGGTTATGATGAAGAGCGGGAATGAGAACCCGACGGCGGCAAGAGCATCTGCACCGAGACCCGCGACCCAGAACGCGTCGACGACGTTGTAGAGGGTCATGAGGGTCATCGCGATCATCATCGGCAACGAGAGCCGGATGATCGCGGTCTTCGGATCGGCGAGGAGTATCTTTGTTCCTTCTGTTTCTTTCTGGTTACTACTTGAGGGTATATCGTCTTCTGAGTCGCTTGTCGGCATACATATCGCCTGCTGGCGTGCCCGCGCCGCGGGTTTTCGGAAGAATCCGGAACCTTTTCTGGGGCGGGTTGGGCATCGTGCCTGTCGCTGAAGTCTGATTGCCGGATGCGCCCGGATAACATGATGAAATAGAAAGCGGCCAATTAATAGCCGTTCCAGTTCTCCGATTTCCTGGGGCTATAGGGCAATATAAGACAAATGTGGGCGCGGATCAGTAAATATACCTTCGCACCTGGTGGATCGAGACGGGCTCTCGAACACCCAGTTCCGGCGGTTATGGGCCCGGCTGGCAGGTATCGGGATGTCCAGTTCTTGCCACGGCGCGAGAATAAAAAGGGTGAGGGAGAAGGCGGGGCAACAGGTGGAGGATACCGCTGCGGCCTCATGAAAACCATAAAAGGTGGATCAGTCTTTGCCCTTCCCCCGCAGCCGCGCGATCCTCTCTGCGACCCGCTGCCTCGCCTCCTCGGTCGCTGCGACGTCGCGGCGGATCGCGATCTCCAGGATATCGCCCTCCCGGGCGTCACCGGGAAGGAGAGCGCGGGGGAGCGTGAACTGGATCGACTCGTCATCGCGGAGGAGGAGGACGGCGAGGCCCTCCTCGATGCGATCGAGGCTTACCCGGAACGCCGACTCATCCTCCGCCATGATCACCGCTCCAGGGTGCTGACGACGGTGCCGCTCACGTCGGTGAGCGTGGCGATGTCGCCGTCGTTGTTCCAGACCGGGTTGCCCCGGCCCCAGTAGAGGTCGGTCGTGGTGTCGTTTCCTGCCCCGGTGTGGACGGTGACGTCGGCTCTCGGACTGAGCGTGAAGACCGGGAAGGTGTAGGTGTTGCGTGTCCCTTCATCGGTGATCGTCCAGCCGGTGAGGTTGACCGCCGTTTCATCCGCGTTCGCGACAGCAACCCACTCCTCCAGGAGATCGAGATCGGCGATATACACACCGGATGAGGGGACCGGCGTCGCCGTTGGGGTCGGCGTCGGCGTCGGGGTGGTGGTCGTCACCGGCAAGGCCGTCACGGTGGCGGCGGGTGTCCCGTCGGTCGCAACCGTGAGCGCCCGACCGTCGGTGGCGACGATGACCGTCCCGTCAAGGTCGGTCCGGTAGATGCGCGAACCGGTCGCTTCAAGGCGCTCGACCGCTTCCTCGTGGGGGTGGCCGTAATCGTTCCCCGCACCGACCTCGATGACGCTGATCGCGGGGCTGACCGCGGAGAGGAACTTCGCCGAGGACGCGTACCGGCTCGCGTGATGGCCGACCTTCAGGACATCGGCATCGAGGTCGAGACCGGCAGAGAGCATGCTCTCCTCCGCCGGTGTCCCGGTATCGCCCGTAAAGAGGTAGGATATCTCCCCGTAGGTCATCTTCAGGACGATGGAGTCCTCGTTTATGTCACCGAGCGGTCGTGCGCCGGGGTTCAGGATCAGGATCTCGAGATCGGGATCGAGGGCGATCGTCTTCCCGCGCTCCGCTGCGGTGTAAGGTATCCCCTGGTCTTCGACCAGAGTGAGCAGCTTCTCGTAGGTCGCGGTCGAGTGCGGTTGTGCGGCATCGACGAACTGGCCGACCGGGAATGCGGAGATGACCGTGGGAAGACCGCCGATATGGTCGGAGTGTGCGTGAGTCGCCACCATCACATCGATCCGCTTCACCCCCTGACTCTCAAGATACGCAACGACCCGTTCCCCGGTCTTGCGCTCGCCGGCATCGATGAGCATCGCTTTGTCGCGGAACTCGACCAGGATCGAATCGCCCTGCCCAACGTCGATGAAGTGGACGACGAGGTCGCCGGAGAGGTCGGAACCAATCTCGGGCTGCTGCCCGGTGGGAATTGAACACCCTGCGGCGAGAACGCATACGCATAGCGCCGCGAAGATCAGGTATCGTGCAGGTATGGACGACATTACTCTACAGGTAGAGGATACCGGGCTATAAGAGTGCCGGGATCGGAGGTCCCCAACGTTTTTTGTGATCCGCCTGCCACGGTATGGATTGACCGACATGCCGGGTGATGGACGATCCGGCTTCCGCGCCGGAGCAGCGTATACATTATGTATACGATTGTATACAATATGTATTCGTGCTCGAACGGCTCATCCCCTCGAAGACCCGGGTGAAACTCCTCACCCTATTCCTCCTGAACCCGGAGCGCGAGATCTACCTCCGAGAGGCTCACCGGATAACCGGAGAGAACCTCAATGCTGTCCGGCGGGAACTCGCAAGCCTTGAGGAGATTGGCCTCCTGACGAGTACCCGCCGCGGCAATGCGCGGTACTACGTGGTAAATAAGAATTTTCCAATCTACCATGAACTGACCGCTATCATCCTCAAGACCGAAGGTGTGGCGAAGGTTGTACGAGAACGCCTCGCCGGCGTCGGCGGCGTCGATACTGTCTTCATCTTCGGCTCCTTCGCCAGCGGAACGGCTGGTGCGGCAAGCGACATCGACCTCTTCATCGTCGGGGATGTCGATGAGAACCTCCTGATGCCCGCTGTCCGGGAGGCAGAATCAGCGCTTGGAAGAGAGATAAACTATGTTCTTTTTCCGAGAGAGGAGATGGATCAAAGGATTGCCATGGGCGATCCGTTCGTCTTGAACGTGCTCAACGAACCAAGGGTGATGCTGATTGGCGAAGGTTGAAGACCTGGAGCGACAGGGGTTGATCAGGAAACTCTCTTCCGGATCCAGAGGCGGTGGAGAACGCTATTGGTCTGGCGCACAGGGATGTATCTGTTGCGAGAAACGCCCTTGCCAGTAACGCCGATTGGGCTTATACGATCGCGTATAACGCCATGTTACAGGCCGCAAGGGCACTTATGTTCTCAAAGGGCTACCGCCCGGCAGGAAACAACCAGCATGCCATGGTGGTCCAATTTTCCGGGCAGTTCCTCAACACTGAGAGCGTGG
>JAAZGM010000310.1 GCA_012511245.1 Methanomicrobiales archaeon
AAGACCTGAACGCAGCGCACGAGGAGATGACCGCGGCGTTCGAGGAGGCGAAAGCGGGTCAGGAGACGCTCGAAGCGCAGTGCCGCGAGATGGAGGATTACCAGGCAAACCTCCGGGGCATCATAGACTTTCTTCCCGACCCGACGTTCGTGCTCGACCGCACGGGAAAGGTCATCATCTGGAATCGAGCACTCGAGGATGTGACCGGGGTCACGAAGAGCCAGATCATCGGAGCCGGCCCGGAAGCCATCTGCAGGACGATGCCCGGACTCCAGAGCCCGCTGGTGGCGGAGACCGTCCTCTCCCGGGGGGGCGGCGAGAGCATCGCCCGCGAGGTTCATATCACGTCGCCCCGCACGGGGGAGGGTGTCTGTTTCGCGGCAAAAGCATCGCCGCTCTACGATGCGCAGGGACGGCTCTCCGGGGTAATCGAGTCCCTGCGGGATATCACCGAGTCGAAACGGATGGAGGCGCAGATCCAGCACAGGATGGAACTCGAGCGGATAGTGGGATCGATCTCCACGCGGTTCATCGGCCTCGCGCCGGCAGACCTCGACGGCACCCTGGAGGAGACACTCCGGGTGCTCGGGTCGTTCCTCGATGTCGACCGGAGTTACATCTTCCGCTTCTCCCCCGATCTCATCGGCGTAGAGAACACCCACGAGTGGTGTGCGGAGGGGGTCGAGCCGCAGCTTGAAGTGCTGCAGAACCTGCCCGACGGCGTGATCTCCTGGGGGATGGAGCAGATCAAGGCGCGGAAGTCGATCTGCATCACGGATATTGCCGATCTGCCACAGGAGGCAAAGGCGGAGCGCGAATTTTTCCTGGAATATGGGGTTGTATCGATCATCCTGGTGCCGATCGCGACCGCCGACGAGATCCTCGGGGCCATCGGGTTTGAGACCACCCGCAAAGCACGGGCCTGGTCGGACGAGGACATCACGCTGCTTGAGATCGTCGGCAACCTCTTTGCCGATCTCTTCTCCCGGATTCGCGCCCAGGAGAGGCTACACGAGAGCGAAGAAAGATTCAGGAGCCTCGTGGAGCGGTCGCACGACTGCTACATCCGTGTTACGACGAAGCCGCAGACGATCGAGTACATCAGCCCCTCGTGCGAGAGTCTGACCGGATACACCCGGGAGGAGATCCTGAGCAATCCAAATTTCATCAGGCGGTTGATTCACCCTGAAGACCGGAAGATATTCTCCACCCTGCTCAAGGAACGGGACGCATGCGCTCGCCAGCCGTACGTCTTCCGGATACGCCGGAAAGACGGGCGCTACATCTGGGTTGAGATCTGCACCATCCCCGTCTACGGGAACAATGGACACCCGATAGCGATCGACTATGCGGTTCACGACATCGACGCCTGGAAACAGACCGAGGCGGCGCTCATCCAGGCAAACAAGAAACTCACCCTGATGAACAGCATCGTGCGGCATGATATCCTGAACCAGATCACGGTGGTGCTCGGCCATATCGCTCTCCTCCGGGACCGGCCGCTCGATCCGGCCGTTGCCGCCGTCCTCGATAAGCAGCAGA
>JAAZGM010000311.1 GCA_012511245.1 Methanomicrobiales archaeon
TGCCATGGAGGATATGTTCATGGATCAACAACCCGTTCTTGCGACCGATCGCCTGCTCCTGCGGTCATACACCCTTGCGGATGCTTGCACGGTGCAACGGCTCTGTGGCGACTACGCCGTCTCTGCGACGACCCTTCTCCCTCACCCGTACCCGGACGGTCTTGCCGAGGCCTGGATCACCTCGCTCGTCGGGGATACCGAGCGCGGTGATGCTGCGGCGTTTGCCATAACCCTTGCCCGGGACGGATCCCTCATCGGCGGTGCGCGCCTCCGGATCGAGATCGCTCACGCCCGCGGTGAGCTCGGGTTCTGGGTTGCGAAGTCCTGCTGGGGGCGAGGGTATGCCACTGAGGCCGTCCGGGCGTTGATCGAGTACGGGTTCACCGAGCTCGGGCTGCACCGGGTCTACGCCGTGCATTTCTCCCGCAATCCCGCCTCGGGACGGGTGATGGAGAAGTGCGGGATGATGCATGAAGCGCATTTCCGGGAACATACGAAGAAATGGGGGACTTTTGAGGATGTCGAGATCTGGGGGGTCCTCAGCAGCGACTGGCAGGAGCAGCGTATGGCCCCGGCGATCCGGGAGTACCGGATGCCCTGAACCGGATGGTTCTGCCCTTCCTCGCCCGGGTGATCCCGGGAGCTGTCACTTCTCAAAAAAGACGGCATAACCCCGGTGCCCGCCCTCGGAGGCGGTTCTAAGGACGTGGACATCCATCCCCCGGTGCTCCAGCTGCCGGGCATAGGTTCTTGCGGCCTGCTGGGTCTCGTAGAGCCGATCGGCGTAGTAATCCCGCCCGTCGATGACCCGCCGTTGCCGTATCCCGATCCAGTTGGATCCTGACCTCCGTTCCATGGGTTATCGTTGCCGGGAGGGACAATAGTTCTTGCGCCAGTTCTTGACGGGAGCGGCACTTCAGGGGTATGAATCGGACGATATGAGTCTTTTAACGGCGTCTGGAGCGTTTACACCATCCTGCCCTTCACCGCGGTGATGCAGGCCTCTTCCTTCCCTGCCGTACGGAGTATCCTCCCGCAACTTTTATGCTCTTTCATCCCTTCTACCCCCGTTTATGCAACGACAGACTGTCGAGTCCACCAACATCAAGTCCGTCGGTTACGATGAAGAAGAGGAGATCCTGGAGGTCGAGTTCCGTAGCGGCGGGGTCTACCACTATGTCGGGGTGCCCCCTTTGGTCTACGAAGGAATGCTTGCGGCACGGTCGAAGAGCAGGTATTTCGGGGACCTCATCCGGCTGCGCTACCCTTACGAGAAGGTCCGCTGACCGATCCCTGCCGCTGGCGATGCCTTGCCGCAACCGCTATCACCCCTGCCGACCATAACCCCGCCGCATGGCTCAACCGTCAACAGGATCCACCGGCATAACGTCCCTTGGCTACGATCCCACCACAAAGGCGCTCCTCGTCATCTGCAGGAGCGGGGACGCCTACCGTTATGCCGGCGTTCCAAAAGAAGTCTACGACAGCCTTTTTACGGCCGGATCGAAGGAACAGTTCATTCGTGAGTCGATAGAGGGCAGGTACCCCCGGGAGAAGTACCCCTGCATGGCGGTGGGAGAGACCGTGTGATTGCGGTTCCACTTCACCGCTGCTCCTGGAACCTCTCGAACGCCTCAAGGCACCGCCGACCGTCCGGGCTCTCGCTCAGGTACTCGAGGAAGAGGCGGAGGCGATCCAGCGTCTCGGGGCTCACGTGGTGCTCGAACTCGCAGGCGTCGATCTCTGCAACCTCCCTCTTGACACCCAGGAGTTCCAGCAGATCGGCAAACGTGCGGTGCCGCATCCAGAGATCCCTGGCCATTCTTTCCCCTGCCGGGGCCAGTCTCGCGCCGACGTAGGGCTCGTATATGATGAGCCCTTCCTGCTCCAGTTTCTGGAGCATCGACGTGACGGACGGTGGTTTCACGTCGATCGCCTCTGCGATCCTGCCGGTCTGCGCCCGCCCTTCCTGTTTCTCGAGCAGACAGATGATCTCGATGTACTCTTCTCTGGTCTTCCTTCGCATCTCTCTTTCCCCCTCTAAAATCCGATCAACACCATCCGCAACACACCGCCGACGATGAGCGCCGTCGTCACCATAATGCCTGCGGCGGCGGCCATCCCCCGCGCCCCGAGCTCCTTGAGGAGAACCACGAACGTTGCCACGCAGGGGAAGTAGATCGAGAGCATCGTCACCGCTATGACGAGCTGCACCGGCGTCATACCGAGCGGCACCAGCATCCCCACAGCAAGGTCTTTTCTGAGGAACCCAACCAGGAGCGCGGCGGTGGCCTCTCCCGGGAGCCCGAGCCAGACCTCCATCACGGGCGCGAATGTGGTCGCCAGCCATCCCAGGAACCCGACCGTGTAGAGCAGGTTCACGAGCAGGATGCCAAGGAAGAGGTAGGGTATCGCCTCACCGACGAACCCCCGCACCCGCATCCAGGTCTTAGAGACGGTTACCCGGAGGTTCGGCACACGATAGGGCGGTATCTCAAGGAATATCTCAGGGCACTCCCCGGGAACCATCCGGCTCAGGATGAGCCCAACGATGATGTATACAATCGCGAGGGTTGCAAAGACCATAACGATATACTGCATCCCGAACGGCCCGAGCACCCCGAACACCATCGCGATCTGGGCCATGCACGGGACCGAGATCGACATGAGCGTGGCGGCGATGAACCGCTGTTTCTTCGTCTCGAGCACCCGGGTGGCAAGCGCCCCGGGCACGTTGCATCCAAGCCCGAGGAAGACCGATATGATCCCGTGGCCGTGCATACCGAGCCGGTGGAAGAAGGTGTCCACCAGCGTTGCAAGCCTCGGGAGGTAGCCGGTATCCTCGAGGATCGAGAGGGCGAGGTAGAAGGCCACGATGTAGGGGAGGATCATGGCAAACGGGACGAAGAGACCTGTTGTGAGGAGGCCCATCGCCTGTTCGTAGTCGATCTCGCCGTCGATCAGGTGTCCGATCAGGATATCGTGCAGGATCCCGGGCCCGAGGTACTCGCTGATCTGCATGGCAAGCGGGGTGTAGAGGTCGAAGAGCGGTTCAAAGATGAACGATATGAGCCCTTCGCCGATGGCGACGACCGCAAGGAGCGTGGCGGCCATGACTGCAAGCGCAATGAAGAAGCCGCTCACCGGCTTGATGCTTGCCTCTGCGAACCGGTCGCGGAGGGTGTGGTGGCGGTGGGCGATCGTCTGCACCTCGCCGGTGATCCGGCCGACCGCCGCCCACCGTTCTTCCTCGTTCATGGGCTGGATCGTCTCTGATGGGCGTGCTTCGTCGAGCCTTTCTACGAGCTCACGTATCCCCTGCCCGGCAAGGCCCACGGTCGGGACGACCGGCACCCCGAGACGCCGTTCCAGCCCGGCAACGTCGATCGTTATCCCCTGGTGGCCGGCCTCATCCCAGAGGTTGAGTGCGACGATCACCGGGACCCCGCGTTCCAGGATCTCAAGGGTCAGGTAGAGGTTCCTCTCAAGGTTCGTTGCATCGACGACGTTGATGATAAGGTCTGCCTGCGTGAAGATCTCCGCTGCGGCCTCCTCGGCCGGGTTTGTCGGGGTGAGAGAGTAGGTGCCGGGCGCGTCGATCACCTCGGCCGGTGTATCGAGGAGGTGCGCCTTTCCGCGGGAGACATCGACGGTGGTCCCGGGATAGTTCGATGTGATGACCCGGGTGCCGGTCAGGCGCGAGAATATACCACTTTTTCCGACGTTCGGGTTGCCCATCAGGACAACGGTCTTCATGCCGTCACGTCCACGATGACCCGTACGGCCATCCCGCGGCCAAGCGTAACCTCCCGGCCGTCAACCCCGATCACCACCGGGCCGCCGAGGGGGTGCCTGGTGATGACGGTGAGGGTCTTGCCCTCCCTGATCCCGATAGTTCTGAGTTTCTGGACAAAGCCAGGGTTTCCCGCAAGCCGGGTGAGGGTTCCCTGCATACCCGGCTCCAGATCAAGCAGTGTTCTTT
This sequence comes from Methanomicrobiales archaeon, assembly GCA_012511245.1. GTDB lineage: Archaea > Halobacteriota > Methanomicrobia > Methanomicrobiales > Methanoculleaceae > Methanoculleus. The sequence continues at coordinate 3,983 of JAAZGM010000311.1, forward strand.
CCATGGTGATCATTTTTAGGTACATCTAAATTTTGATGCGGATAGTAGATATACCCTGTCTTCGTGCTCGTTGTCCCGGCTGAAAGCAAGATTTATGCTGGTGGTTCACGTAATCCGAGAAGGGAAACACCAGCTATGAGGAGAGATCATGACGACTGTGATTGCCGTTGACCTCGGCGGGACCAACCTCCGCGCCGCCCTGGTAGATTCGGATGCGACCGTTCTCGCCCATGCCTCCGCCCCGACACCGACCTCGGGGTCTTCCGGAGAGGTGATCACCGCCGCGATCGTCGCCCGGGTGGAGGAACTCCTTGCGTCGCCGGGAGGAGAGGGAGCCGCAGCCATCGGTGTTGCATCGGCCGGTCCGCTGGATCTCGGCCGCGGGCGGGTCGTCAACTCCCCGAACATCGCATTCCCGATCGTGGAGATCGTCGGGCCGCTCAGGGAGCGGTTCGGCCTCCCGGTCTCCCTGGTCAACGATGCCCGGGCGGGCGTCCTCGGAGAGTGGTGGGCGGGTGCAGCGTGCGGTTCCGACAACGTCGTCTATATCACCCTCTCGACCGGCATCGGCGGGGGTGTAGTGGCAAACGGCCGCCTTCTCCTCGGGATGAGTGGGAATGCCGGAGAGATAGGGCATATCCCCATCGACACCCACTACAACCTCATATGCGGGTGCGGGTATGCCGGCCACTGGGAGGCCTATGCCTCGGCAAAGAACATCCCCGGGTTCTTCGCGGCATGGCGGGAGAGGGCCGATGTCCGGCACGTAACCTTCGACGCCTCCTCCACCCGGGCGATATTTGCGGCGGTGCGGGCGGGTGATCCGGTCGCTCTCGCGTTCATGGAGGCGCTCGGGGAGGTGAACGCCCGGGGGATCTCGACCGTCGTCGTCGCCTACGAACCCGAGACGATCGTGCTCGATGGGCCGCTCGCCCGCTACTACGGGGATATCCTGATACGGCACATGGAGCCCCGTATCGACCGCTATCTTGCCCTCCCCCGGATCGCCGTCTCTACCCTCGATGGGCGGGCGCCGCTCCTCGGCGCGGCGGCGTATGCGCTTGAGGCGGGGCGATGATCGAGATCTACCCGAACCTGTACGTCGGGACGCAGGAGGATTACGAGGTCACGGTGGAGGCGCACGATACCTGGTGCGTGGTGCACGCCTGCCGGAACCCCTACCATTGCCTCGCGGTCACCTACTCGCCCATCGGGACGGTGCCGGAGGATCACCCCGAACACCTGGTCGCCCGGCGGGGAAACCGGCTGATGCTCAACCTGGTCGATACAAAAGATCCTGCTGCCGTCCCGAAAGAGGCCATCGACGCCGCTCTTGCCTTCATCCACCGGTGTCTCGGGACGGGGCGGCCGGTGTTGATCCACTGTGGGTTCGGCATCTCCCGGTCGGCGGCGATCGGTCTCCTCTACCTCGCGGCTTACACCGACGTCCTGCCGGCGGGGGGGCTTGCCGATGCCGAAGAGGCCTACCGGAAGATATACCCGCCCTACAGGCCGGGCCGGGGGATCCGGGGGTTTCTTGCGGCGCACTGGGATGAGTATGCGGGGAAGCAGGTGGTTGCGTGACTGCAGAGCCTCTCAGCGCGGCGGCGACCGAGGTCCGGCGGTCGCGGTTCTATGCGCATCTCTACCGGGTCGAAGGACCGGAGGATATCGCGGCGGTTCTTGCCGGCCACCGGGAGGCCTACCGGAAGGCCGCCCACCACTGCGCCGCCCTCCGGTACGGCTCGATGGAGGAGTTCAAGAACGACGGCGAAGTCGGTCGGCCGGGGAGGATCCTCCTCGATCTGCTCCGCAGATACGCCCTTGAGAGCCATGTGCTGGTGGTGTCGAGGGTCTTTGGGGGTATTCTTCTTGGCCCCGGCAACGTAGGGCGGGCGTTCCGTGATGCCGGGGAGGCCGCGATCCGCGAGGCGGGGGTCACCCGGTGATACAGGTCTGCTGCCGGTCCGCGGGGAGGATCGCCGAGATGGGAGCAAAGGCGGCTTTTCGGGCGAGAACTGCCCGGAGCGTTGCAGTCGGCACCGTGTAGCGCCCGCCGGCGGCGAGCTCGAAGACGATCGCCTTCCCCGAGCGCGACCGCTCTGCGCGGCCGACCGTATCCCCGAACACCGTCCCCCAATCATCGCGGAGCAGCACAATCCGGGCGAGACGCCGCCCGCTGAGTGTCTGCTGGAGTTCGGCGGCCTTCGCGCCGAATCGCCTGCCGTCGAGGGAGATCTCGACAAACCGGCACGGTCTTCCCCATTCGTCCTTTGCAGCGCACCTGCTGTTCTGGAGGTAGCCTGCTCTCTGTAGCATACTCCCGAAGTCTCCTGCAGGGGTTTAAGAGGTATGCCGCGCGCGGGGTGAAAGTGGGATCTGCCGGGGTCAGTACCGCGGCATCTCCCACGCCTGCCACTTCACCCGTGCGCGTATGATGAGGAACGCCGCCGGCAGGATGAGAAGGAGGCTCAAAAGCGCATACCGGGGGTCAAAGACCGAGGCGAATATGAGGAGCAGGAGCGCCGGGCTTATCGCGAGCAGGTAGCGGAGGAAGATCCAGGCGGAGTAGAGCATCACGTTCGGGTGGAGGCCTGTGAGGTAGACCGTCACTGCAAGGGTGTAGACCGAGACCGAGACGAACGCGGCAAAGGCCGGGATGAGCGAACCCGCCCCGCCGGAGGTCGCCGCCGCGAGCACGAGCACAACCGCGGGGAGGAGGTTTAGAAGGGCGTAGCTCTTCAGTTTCGCGTCGATCACCTCTCGAACCTCCACCGGCAGGAAGGCGTAGGAGGTGAAGGAGTCGAACTCGGTCAGCCAGTTGTATATGGTGGCCGACAGCACGCCGAGCAGGACCGCAAAGACCACAAGGGGATCGATCCCCGGGATGAACCGGATCATGATCCGGAGGCAGATCCAGACAAGCCCGAGAGGTATGAGGAACGAGAAGATCACCTTCCCGGCACCGCCTTCGCTCCGGAGGAGGTCGAGGGCGTCCTTTGCGATGAAGTGCGCGCTCCCGAGGGCGTGGAGCCTCCCGGAGAGGGGATCAAGGTGGTTTTCGAACCGCTTCGTCCGGTCGGGATACTCGACGGTGACGAAGATCACCGAGATGATCGCCGGGACCAGGATGAGCGCGAGCGAGAGCGCAAGCGGTTCCAGGGCGGGGTTGAGGAAGAAGGCGTATGGAGGGAGGATGGTTGAGACGGTGATCGCGCCGAGGCGGAACGCTGCAAGCGCTGCAACCGCAAGCACCGCCACCGTTCCGGCGAAGAGCGCAACGGAGTGTGCGTAGAGGGTTGAGAGGAAGCAGACGGCGGAGAGCCCGAGGAGGAAAGCAAGTGCGAGGGAGACGAGCGCAACGAGCCCCTGGACTGGATCGATGCCGATGAACGGCGTCGCCGCAGCGAACCCGGCGGCGAAGGGGAGGACATAGAGCAGGATGTAGTAGACGGTATCCTTCACGAGGAACGTCGCAAATATCCGCTGCTCCGATATCGGGAGGCTCCGGGAGGCGTAAGCGATGAGGCTTGCCTGCCCGAACCGCCGGTTCATGAACTCCCGCCCCATGAGGCCGAACGACCCCACCATAACGCCCATGAGGAGGAAGAGGGCGTGGGCAAGGAGCGCGACCGCATCATATGGGAGGACGTCTGCAAATACCGGGAGGGTGAGCGACCCGAGAAGGGCGAGGATCGCGACGACCACCGGGAAGAGTGCAAACCCGACACTCCCGAAGATCGTCGAGTGCATCCGCCACTCTTCCTTCATCATCACACGAAAGAGGTCAGGCACCAGTATCGCCCCGCACCAGATCGAGGAAGAAGGATTCAAGGTGCCTGCCCGTTGCGGTGAGGTCTTCGACCGGGCCGGAGTGGAGGAGTCTACCGTTGTGGATGACCCCGATACGGTCGCAGATCTCTTCGGCGATCTCGAGGATATGTGTGGAGAGGAAGACCGTCCCGCCGTCGCGGACATAACCCCGCAGGAAATCTTTGACCGTCCGCTGCATGATGGGGTCCAGGTTGATCAACGGTTCATCGATGAGGGCGAGCCGGGGTTCATGGAGGAACGCCTGTGCAAACATCAGTTTCTGCCGGGTGCCCCGTGAGAGGTCCTTGCAGAGGACGTCCCGTTTATCCCCGAACTCCAGGAGATCGAACCAACGGCCGCACCGTTCATCTATGGCGTCGAGGTTGCGGATCTTTGCCACGAAATGGAGGTACTCTTCTGCGGTGAGGAAGCTCGGCGGCGTCTCCTGTTCAGGGATGATCCCGATGCTCCTCCGGACCTCGACAGGGTCCTTCGCCGGGTCGATCCCCATCACCCGGGCGGAACCTGCCGTCGGTGGAATCTGCCCGGTCAACATCCGTATCATCGTCGTCTTCCCCGAACCGTTCGGCCCGAGCAGGCCGAAAAGTTCTCCCTCTGCAACAGAGAGCGATATCCTGTTCACAGCGGTGACGGTACCATAGTTCTTCGTGAGTTCGGTTGCCTCGATCATCTGTTGCATATGAGTCACCATCCATCGGTTCTTCTTGAAGGAGCATCGGCAGCCGGTATACATAATACCATTCTATACGTGTTTTCACTTCTGTGATGGCATATCTGAAAAATACTCTCAATATATAGCCGTTTCGGGTAACAGGCTCCAACAACCGTGAGATACAGTCTCCTGTCGGTGTGTGCATCCCATTCTTCGTTGCATCGGATACGGGTGGGTTCGGTATCTCTTCCTTGAAAACGGGCGGGGGTAGAGGAGTTCCGGGTGTTTGCAGGGCGTGGAGGGCGGTGGCACATCGGTCTCAGCCCGATCGTTCTCCCGTGCCAGAAGTCTTATCAGGTGCTACAGACAATGCCGGCGCGATGAAGACGGAGATACCCTATGACCGGTTCGCCCACGTCCCGGAGCGGATCTTCGGGCTGGTCGACCTCGCCTATAACCTCTGGTGGAGCTGGCACTCCTCGGCAAGTGTGCTCTTCAAGTTGCTCAACCGGGCGGAGTGGAAGATAAGCCGCCACAACCCGGTCAGGATGCTGCTTGAGACTCCGCCCAGGTTCTTTGAGCGGGCGGCTGCAAACCCCGAATACCTCCGCCGCTACGACATCATCATGCACCGGTTTCGGGAGTATATGGCTCCCGGGACGAGCTGGTTTTCACAGCACTATCCGGGGAGGGTCCCGCTGACGATCGCCTACCTCTCAAGCGAGTTCGGGCTGCACCACTCGCTCCCGTTCTATGCAGGCGGGCTCGGCATCCTCGCGGGGGACCACATAAAGGCTTCAAGCGATCTCGGTGTGCCGACGGTCGCCATCGGGTTCATGTACGCCGAAGGCTACCTCCACCAGCATATGGAGGCGGACGGGTGGCAGAAGAACGTCGCGGAGATCCTGGATCGCGACGCTGCGCCGGTCCTCAGGGTGACCGGCGACGGGGGAGAGCAACTCGTGGTGCAGGTCCCCCTGATCGATCCCCCCATCTACGTCGCGGTCTGGAAGGTGCAGGTGGGACGGGTCCCGCTCTACCTCCTCGACACTCATATCGACCAGAACCTCCCTGAGAACCGGAGTATCTCCCATCGCCTCTACTTGAAGGAACTCGAGTGCCGGCTCCGGCAGGAGGTGGTGCTCGGTATCGGCGGGCGGAAGGTCCTCCACGCCCTGGGTGTAGAGTACTCGGCGATGCACCTGAACGAGGGCCACTCGGCGTTCGCCATCCTCGAACGTTTTCGGGAACGCCTCGATGCGGGAATGCCACCCGATGAGGCGCGGGAGCAGGTCCGCGGAACCACGGTCTTCACCACCCATACCCCCGTTCCGGCTGCCCACGACGTCTTCCCCGACGATCTTATGGCGAAATACTTCCGGAACTACTGCTCTTCGCTCGATCTCACCTGGGATGAGTTCATGGCGCTCGGGGCGGATCCGCACAATCCCGGTGCCGGGTTCAACATGACCGCCTTTGCCCTCCGGATGAGCCTCTTTCATAACGGCGTCTCGAAGAAGCACGGGGAGGTTGCCAGGGAGATGTGGCAGCCTCTCTGGCCGTCCCTCTCCCCCCAGAAAGTCCCGATCGACGCCATCACGAACGGTGTCCATATGCCCTCATGGCTGAACCACCGGATCGAGGGGCTTTTTGACCGCTACATGGATGTGGTCTACCCGAACTGGAGGGAAGACTACGACAACCCGATCGTCTGGGAGGTGATCGACGAGATCCCGGACGGCGAGCTCTGGGGCGAACACCAGTGGCTGAAGATGAAACTCTTTGCCCGCCTCCGGGAGCGCAAACGCCTGAAGTGGGCGGGGCTCCGGGGGGAGCCCGAGAACCTTGCTGCTGAAGGGCTGATGCTCGATACATCGACACTGACGATAGGGTTTGCCCGCCGGTTTGCCGGGTACAAACGTGCCGATCTCATCTTCGAGGACCTGGACCGGATCGACAGGATCGTGAACAACCGCTGGAGGCCGGTGCAGTTCATCTTCGCCGGGAAGGCTCATCCGGCGGACGAGACGGGCAAACGTATCCTGCAAAAGATCTACCAGTACGCCCAGGATCCCCGGTTTGGAGGTCGGATCGCGTTCATTGAGGACTACAGCGAGCAGCTGGCGCGTTACATGGTTCACGGGGTCGATGTCTGGATGAACACCCCCGTCCCGCTCATGGAGGCGAGCGGCACGAGCGGCATGAAGGCGGGGATGAACGGGGTGCTGAACCTCTCGGTCCTGGATGGGTGGTGGGTCGAGGGGTACAACGGCAGGAACGGATGGGCTCTCGAGGGCCACTCTCCTGCCGATGGAGGTAACTGGAAGGATGCGAACATCGTCTATGATCTGATCGAGAACGAGATCGCGCCGCTCTACTACTCGCGGACGATGGACAACGTTCCCCACAGGTGGGTCAAGATGATGAAAGAGTCGATAAAGAGCATCGCTCCCGAGTACTGCTCCCTCCGTATGCTCAAGGATTACGTCAGGAACTACTACCCCTCCGTATGCATGTATGCATCCGAGCCCGGGAAACAGCTGGCCGGCGCCGAGGGGGTCTGTCCTCCCGCCCCTGAGCCCCGGATGCGGTGATACCGGAACAACCGGTTTCGGCAGGTTCATGTAACGCCGGGACCTGATATATCGGCATATGGGACTGTGTCCGCCCTCGATACGGCCTGAAGCGGGAGATGGCCATCCGGGGTTTGTGCTCTGCGGCAGGGACCCGGGAGCATATGATGAGTGATCAGGGTGCCGTGCGGCGGCGCATCGTCGCAGCGCTGGCTCTCCTCGCCGTGATTGCGATCATGCTCGGGGTGGCGCTCGCCGTCGGTACAGGGGTGACGCCGGACTCTCCCGGGCTCGATCCTGCCGCCCTCGTTCTCCTCTTTGCCATCGGTATCGTCGCCGGGATCCTCGGCGGCCTCATCGGTGTCGGCGGATCGACGATCCTGCTCCCGATCATGTACTTCTATCTCGGGTTCCCCGAACCCGTCGCCGTCGGGACAGGGCTCTTCGTGGTCATATTCACATCGCTCTCCGGGGCAACCGGCCACTTTGTGCGAGGGAACCTTGATCGCCGGGTGGCCGGCCGGATCGCTGTCGGCGGCCTTGTCGGGGTTCTCATCGGGTCCTGGCTCTTCTCCTTCCTCGTCGGCTATACCAACCTCCTCGGCCTCATCCTGGGTCTGGTCTTCCTCGTCCCATCCATCAGCATGATCCGGGAAGGGCTCCGGCCGCCTGACCGTCCTGAGCCGGAGTGCATCGGGGGGACGTCTCCCGGTCACCACCTCTTCGGTGCCGGGGTCGGCGTCCTGACCGGGATCACCGGGCTCGGTGGTGGCTACGCCCTTGTCCCCGGGCTCCTCTACCTCTTCGGCGCGCCGGTCTGCGTCACGACGGGGACATCGCTTGCGTCCATGATCCCGATGGCGATCGTGGGCGGCGGGATCAAACTCATCGAGGGGTATGTCGCCGTCGGGGCGGGCCTGGTCCTTGCGGCCGGAACCATCGCCGGAGCCCAGGTGGGGGCAGCGACGATCCAGCGGTTCCGCCCGGCGACCCTGAAACTGATCTTCGGCCTCTACTTCCTCTACGCTGCAGTCCGGTTTATCGCGGGATTTTTCGGTATCTGGGTGCCGTGAGTCAAGGTTTTTAGCAGGCGGCCGCCCATACCTGATCATCGATACGGGAGGTGCCCCTGAGATGGAGTGGAAGGACGTTATCCCGGTCGTTGCAGGTGCGGTCGTGATCCTGGTTCTCGCTCTCGTAGTGAAACCCGCGCTCCTCGGGGATCCGGACTCCCCCGGCCTCGCCTCACCTGTGTATGTCCCGCCCACGCCGGCGCCGGCGCCGACGCCTTTCCCCGAGGATGGCCCGGTATACACCCGAAATTTCCGCTGGACGGCGATCGACGGCGGCGTCCATACGACGGAGGTCAGGATTCCGGAAGCGCTCTTCCACGCTCACCGGGGAACCCCGCGGTTCAGCGATTATACCTCCTGGGGGCTGTATGCCCTTGCGGATGCCGACCGGCCGATCCTCGAGGATCTCGCCCGTCGGATCGCGCCCCCGAGCACCAACCCGGACGAGGGTTACCTTCGCCTGATGAACCTCGTCTTCTTCGTCCAGCAGATCCCCTACGATATGGACGACAACACGACCTCGTACATCGAGGGCACCCTCCCCCGGTACGCTATGTACATGAAGGACGGCGTCGAGTACCCGAAATACCCTGTCGAGATGCTCGTCGACGGGAGGGGAGACTGTGAAGATTCGGCCATCCTGATGGCGGGGCTCTTTGATGCCCTCGGCTACGACACGGTGCTGCTCCGGTACTCGGATCACATGGCTCTTGGCATCCGGATGAAGGAGTTCAACCCGTATTACGCGAAGTATACGCCGAGATACTTCATGCATGACGGGCAGCATTACTACTACATCGAGGGAACGGACTTTGAGAAGCAGTATGTGTCGCCCCATTCCATTGCGATCCAGGGAAAACCCCTTGCCATCGGAAACGCTGCCGGTGCGGGCATCCCGAGCGTGCAGTCCGAGACCCCGAAGATCGTCCCGCTCCGCTTTGTCCCGGAGCCCGGGGAGTACCATATCCGTCCTGTTCGCCTGCCCGCGGAGGGAGCGTGACGGGGATGGATCCCGGTAGCCCGAGACCCTTCGGCCTGAAGCTTCCGGGGATCTCGAACCTGAAGATCCCGAGACTCTCAAGACCGGCCATCGATCGGAAGAAGGCTCTTACCATCGCCGGGGTGGCGGTTGCTGTGATAGCGGTTCTTCTGGTCGGGGGATTCCTCGTTACGAGTTACCTGGAAAACCAGCAGGTTGCGCTGTTCTGCGGCCACATATCGGCATCGGAGGCCGACCTCTTCCTGGTTCACGGCAGGATCTCTGTATACATGCAGACCCCTGCGGACGGTCTCCTGGCTGCCGGGTGTGACGACCGTATGCGGGAGTTTGCCGCAATCGCAAGGTACGGCAGGGATGTCACCGCCTACCACCGCCAGATCATCGCGTCCGATACCGTCCCCGAAGCATACTCGGGGGCGCAATCAGCCTATATCCGGGCGCTTGATAGATTGAATCATGCGTTCTCTTTCTGGTCGTCGGCCGCGACCGCCTATGATATGCGGGATTATGCTGCGGCAAACCGGAACCTTGCAGAGGCGGATGGGGCATGGCAGGAGTACACTGCCGCGGTCGCTGAGTACGATCGCGAACTCCGCGCTGCAGAAGAGGGGGCGGAAGTTCCGCCCGAACAATGAATCTGTTGTCCTGCCCACCTCGCTACACGAGGTACTTCTCGGGGATGTAGATGGTGATGGTGAGCGACTTCAGCGACTCAGAGCGGATGGTGAAGTAGTAGTCGTCATACCCTTCCCGGATGATGAACTGTTCTTCTTTCTTGTCTGAATCCTTATCGGGGACGAGGATTTCGTTTCGGGAGTACTGGATCTCCCTGACGATCCGGTTCGGGTCATGAGGGCTGCGGATCTCTATCGTGAGCCATGGGTAATCGTTCATCGCCGTCGCGCTCACGTTGACCGCCCAGTAGGGATAGGCGATGTGATAGACCTCGGTCGCAAGAATGCGGGGAGGATACTCGGATGTCACCTCTGCGTACCTCACCAGTTTCTCCGAGACCTGGACGTCGATCGGCGGTTTTATCATCGTCGCCGTGGGTGTCGGGGTCATGATGTGGTAGGTCGCGGGGTCGACGAACTCCAGACTCTGCGGCCGATCCGCCCCTCTGGGGGGGGCGTATGGTGTCGGAGCGGGCTGATCTCCCCCCGCCGCCTGCGCTTCCGTCGGTGTGGGTGTTTGAAGGGCAGGCTGTGCATTCACGGCATCCTCCTCTGCCGTGCAGCCACCGGCAATGACGGCTGCAACAAGGAGGATCAGGAGAGGGATATGGCGCCCGTGCATGTTGATCTCTTGTTTGCCAGGCGTTATTAGATGTTATCCATCGATGCCGCCGCTCTACAGCA
>JAAZGM010000312.1 GCA_012511245.1 Methanomicrobiales archaeon
CGCCCGGTATCGGAGCAGAGGTCTCTGCATCCCTGACCAGGATAGCCAGGAGGTTGCTGCTGAAGAGCCAGTACTGGACAACACGGTCGCTATTCTCCATCTGCACGGTCTTTGAGAGATCATGGTATCCCGACGCGCGGATCTCGGCATTGTAGAGCTCGCCCGCCTTCACCGGGAACTCCACGCTCCCTGAACTGTCGGTGATCCTCGACTCAGAGAGATCTTTACCCGTAACGCGCACAACAGCACCGACGACCGGTTTGAAGGTCCCGAAATCGTAGAACTCAAACTCAAGAGTCCGGTCTTCCCTGACCATGTCGACCAGGATGCGGGTCGCATCATAATCGGCGTAATTCACCCAGTTCCGGTAACCGTTCCGGACGATCTTCAGGCTCAGATCTTTCGTTCCAGCGTGAACATAGGAGTAGGTTCCATCCGATGCAGTATTTCCCACGTAGTCGCCATTGACGTATATGGAAGCATCGGCAAGCGCACTACCGGTCTTCTCATCAGCCACACTGATACGCAGGGTGACCGCCTGTGCAGTGCAGCAAAGGAGAGCGCAGGAGATGAGAAGGGCTATGATGAGGCGGCGATCCATCATAATTGAGTATACTGTGGCTAAAAATTTGAGTGCTTCGGTTTACATCCACCGCTCGGCCGGGATACGTTCAATAACCATCCCTTCCACAAGTACCGGCATCAGCGTCCGGCCGACCTCAATTGCACGATCGAGACGCCATTCCCGCTCTGCGTAGATGGTGATGATGGGATCGCCCTTCCGGACCCGGGAACCCTTCTTTGCGTGGATGAACAACCCCGCGCCGTGATCATAGGGAGAACCTGCAAGACGGGCGAGGGTGATGAGCGCACTGTTGTTCAGCTCGATGACATAACCGTCCTGCGGCGCACGGACATCGAACCTGTACTCTCCCGGGACGATATCAGTGGATTTTACCGTCGGATCGCCGCCCTGGATCTCGATGATCTGGCGCATCTTCTCCAGCGCCTTGCCGCTCCTGAGGATATCGGCGGCCACCTCGACACCCCTGCCGTATGCAGCCTTCCCGGCCATCTCGAGCACAATCCCCGAGAGGGAGAGGCTCTTCTGGATCAGGGAGTTTGGTTCGCCCGCTCCCTCAAGGACGGCAAGCGCCTCGCGCACCTCAAGGTTCGGGCCGATGGTATGACCGACGAGAGACTCACCGTAACTGAGCGCACACTCAACCCGCATGCCGAGCCGCTCCCCGAGCTCGATGAACTCCCGGGCGAGTTTGCGCCCCTCCTGGGGTGTCGCTATCTTGGTGTTCTGGCCGACCGGGATGTCGATAGCCACGAGATCGGCACCGACGGCGAACTTCTTTGCCATAACGCTTGCAAGCATCTGACCACGGGCGTCGATCCGAAGCGGATACTCGTAGGTGATGATCTTGTCATCAGCCGGAGCGATGTTCGTTGCCCCGCCCCAGACGATGACGCCGCCGACTTTCTCGGTCATCTGCTGCACCTCGATCGCCGGGAACGAGACCGGTGCGAGAACCTCCATGAGGTCGGCGGTTCCACCGGCGCCGGTGATAGCACGGGAACTGGTCTTCGGGATCAGAAGGCCGCTCGCGGCGATGATCGGCGCTATCAGGAGGGTGATCTTGTTTCCGGGCACTCCTCCGATGGAATGTTTGTCGACGATGGGGTGCCGGGTGAAGTGGAGGCGCTCCCCGGTCTCGACCGTGGATCGCGTCAGGTACTCGATCTCATCCATGTCGAGCCCGTGGATGTAGGATGCGGTGACGTAAGCGGTGATCTCACCCGGGGAGAGGGTATCATCAACGATATCCCTGACGATCTCCGTGGTATCCTCCTTGGTGAAGCGCCCACCGTCCATCTTCTTCTTGATGTGCGAGAGTGATGCAGGCCGTTCAGCCCCACGGACTACAACAAGGGTTCCCTCATCAACGTCGATTGCGGTGGTCACCGGCCGGTAGACGCCGATGACCCCCGGCTCAATGAGTGACCCGGTTGTGGCAACATGGGCCTGGGCGGTCTTCCCCGTCGCCTCGACGATGATC